>NZ_JAGHZH010000143.1:0-49168 GCF_017746885.1 Roseofilum sp. SBFL
AATATTACTTTTTCCTCATCACTTAGTCCAGTGATTGGGGATATTTTCTGTCGGATCATGCCAGCCCATGGAGTGCCGATGGATATATATCTTCTTTGGCTACCCTAGTTGGGTCTCCAGTTTGGATATATATCTATTTTAGCACACCTTATAGTTCTCTACTTATCCATAGACAATGCTTATGTGATGGCCATGTGATGCTTATGTGATGGTCATGTGATTGGCTTATAGATGAAATTCTATGGCAATGGACTTCTTAATAAGTATTGATTATATAGCTAACCTATTTTTTGCCACTCCATTATGGGGGTGTTATGGTGGTTTTAGGTAGATTTTAGGTAGAGCGCCACTTTTGGGATGAGGAGGTTGTGGGTGAAAAGCCTGCCCATTATTCGTTTCAATACAATCGGAGCGGCGGGATTTGAACCCACGACCCCCACTACCCCAAAGTGGTGCGCTACCAAGCTGCGCTACGCCCCGGTCACAGATCTTTATCGTAACACAGGATTTTGAAAATTAAAACCCCTCTAGCGTATTTAAAGCTTGAATGACTTCTGGAGTCACCGCAGCCGGCCAGGTTCCTTCGGCTCGACGACCCGTATTGAGGATAAAATGGAGGCTAAAGCTGTGGGAATATCCTTCAACTTCCACCCATAAAAAGCTCCCTTCGGCCTCACAGGTGATTTTTTCTTCTTCCATGAGTTCGGGGGCGATTTGCTCTAGGCTATGGATCAATTGTTGTAGGAGACGCTGGAATTCTTGCAGTTCTGTAGCCCTTAGTTCGATCGCCCAATCTGCACCACCAAGCAAAGCGGGATACTCGATCTCTTCCGGTTTCCAGCCGACTCGCCATTGAGAGCCTTGTTTAATCACGGTTGTTTTGGGGATTATAAATGCCAACTAGGACATCAATTAAAGCGTTTCGTTGCGATCTCGTCAAATTTTGGATGGCTTGGCGATCTCCCTCTAATGGATTATCTCTGAGTAAATCTGCACTGGGATAAAGTCCTTCGTACATCACCTCATTAGTGCCCAAATAATCAGCTAGGGTTAATTTCCAATCTAGGCGATATTGGGGCGTGCGACCTTTGACATAGAGATGATAACGAATCAATCTCTCAACTAAGGTATTATCGGGCTTGACTTCTCCATTAAGTTGGCTAACGTAATTATTTTCTAGAGGAAAGTCTGGGAGTTGTTCATACACTAAACGCCACAGATCCCTGGGTCGAATGCGGGACTGGGCAAGAGCCACGGGTGGAGAAACTGACTTTAAGGGCATGAAGGATAAAGCCATCAGCCCTAGTGAACCTAAACCAATGAGAAAAAAACGTCTTTGTTTCATTCACCAATGATTTCGGGTTGGGTTAACTCGTCAGACATTTCAATCACCGCTCGAATGACGGGTTTCATTTTTGGATCGTCAAGGCTATCAAATTCTTCGTAGCGGCGACGTTGGGCGCGATGGGCTACTTGTACGGTAATGCGATAGCGGTTGGATGCGGCATTAATGAGTTCCTCAGCACGACAAATTAATTCTTGGCTGTCTACGGAAGAGCGCTTGAGCATAGGGGGATTTTGAGAAGTTAAGTCAATCTTTTTCTAGTTTACCTGTTCTGGTTAAAAGTCGAGCAGGACGGAGGAATTGGCGACCACAATTTGGTTATGACCGTTGCGTTTGGCTTGGTCAAGAACATAACGAGTGAGTTCGAGTAGAAATTGGGGTTGGGTATCAACATGGGGAACTAAAGCGGCAACTCCGATACTAAGGGTAACGGTGGAAGCAACGGGAGAGGTTTTGTGTTCTAGGTCTAGGTTGATGACGTTGTTTTGAATCATATGGGCGACATGAAAACTTCCTGATAGGTCTGTATGGGGGAGAAGGATAGCAAATTCTTCCGGTCCATACCGAGCGACCAAGTCAGCGGGGCGTTTGAGAGCTTGGCGCACAGCATCGGCCAGAAGTTGCAAACAAAAGTCACCACTGAGGTAACCGTAGGCTTCATTGTAGAGTCTGAAGTAGTCAATATCACAAAAAATTAGTCCGAGTGGCGATCGCTCCCTGGCGAGTCTTCGCCATTCTTTTTGTAGTACTTGGTCGAAACGGCGACGGTTGAAGAGTTGGGTGAGGCTATCGGAAGCAGCCAGTTGTTTGAGTTCTTGATTGGCTTCTTTGAGTTGTTCGTAGAGCTGGGACTGTTGAATGGCGATGCTCAGTTGGCTGCTCAAAGACATGAGCAGTTGGGTTTCCCAGGGTTGCCAGTTTCGAGGCTGATGGCATTGATGGACGATCAGGAGTCCCCAGAGATAGGTATCGCACAGGTTATAGTGATGGGAGGTGATGGGTAAACTGGACTGATCGGATTGAAAGGGGGTATTTTGGATCGGAATAGTTAAGGGGATTCCCAGTTGAATGGGAAAGACTAATTGCGATCGCACCTGAAGTTGACTGAGGTATTTGCGGTCTTTATCTCGGAGTTCAGCCGTTTCTAGATTGTCAATTTGGCTGAATTTTCCTTGTTGATAGAAGGTGACTTGATCTTTAGTATAACACTGTTCAATGGGCTGATCCAGGATAGAATGACAGCTAGAATGGAGTGCTTCAACAACGACTGTACCGCTCCAATCTGGATTAAAATAGTAGATGAAGGCTCGGTCTATGGCCAATAGGGTTTGCACTCGATCGACCGTCGATTGCAGAATTTCTTCTAAGCCGACAGATTGGCGAATAATCTCCATCATCCCTCGCAAGAGGCGATCTCCTTCGGCTTGTTTCTGCTGTTCCTCCTGCTCCTTGTAGAATTGAGTCCTATCTTCAATCAACACTAAGTATTGAGACTTTGGGCGTTCTTCTTCCCAATTAGCCCTCAGTGTCACCTTTAGGTCAACTCCTTCTAAATTACCTTCTCTCTCTACCGATTCATTCTCGATCAATTCTTCTAAATGAACAGAGCTTAAAAACGGGAAAATATCTCTCACATCGACACCGAGCGCTAGGGTCATTTGAGGAAGAATATCACCAATATTGTCATCAGCACCCGTTATTAAGAAGCGATCGTTAACGATCAAATAACTGGCTTTAAATTTCAGGCTTATAATCTGATTGAATAGACGATTCATCGCTGGTTCTCCCTCTCCCATCTCTCCATTCTGAAATCCCTCTTTTCCTAAATTAGGCTTACACTTCAGAACTTTTCGACGGAATCTGATGATTAATTTTTATTAACTAACACTTCAGTGGACATGACGGGTGGAACTAGACAGTTCCATAATTGAGAATAGGGTAAAGTCTAGATTTTTGTCTGTGTGTTTATCCTATCATTTCTCCTGGGGATTGACAATCGCACAGACCTAGATTGAAACGTTAGCACTCCTATTCAGGGAGAGGGGAAAGATTTGCCCTAAGATCCTATGAGAGATTACTCAATTTCCAGGTTTAAATTCCACTGCTTTAGGGTGATTCCCAGACTCCGATCTAACTGAGTTAAGGCATTGAGGTACTCGATTAAAACCCCCAATTCATTTTGTTGGGCTTGGGCTAATTGATTTTGAAAATTAATAATATCAGTTAGCGAGGTATTGTCAAGACCCAGACTGAGCTTCTCTTCTTCTGCTGCTAATTGCTCTGCCACCAATTGAGTCCTAGATCGAGATTGCTGCACCTCTTTCCAGGTCAGTTGAATCTCACGGATCAGATTATTCAAGTCAATATTCAAGCTTGAATAGATTTGACTGAGGGTATTTTCAGCTTTGGTTACATTCACTTGGCTTTGTTGAAAGCGCTGTTCGGGCTGCAAATCTCCCCAGGTTTTACTCAAGGTTAACCCTAGAGTTAGATCAGATCGAGTCTCAACCAAATTACTGGGTTGAAAATTATAATCTGCTTCTAAATCCAAATCCCAACGACGATCATCGGCGGCTTCAATCAAAGTATAGTTGGCAATTTTCTGAGTCAATTTAGCCTGTAAGTAAGTTGGATTATTTTCTATTGCTATGGACACCAACTGTTCAGCTTCTAATATAGGTTGATCTTGGAGTGTGGGGGCTTGAGCAGCGATCGCTAAATCTTGATCGAGTTCTAATAAATTTAACAAGTCTAATCGAGCTTCATCTAGGGCATTTTTAGCATTTAAAACACTCAATTCTTGATTCGCTACATCTGCCGCTCCTTGAATCCGTTCTACTGGAGGGAGTTTTCCTGCTTCAATTAAAGCTTCTGTCACTTCCAGACGACGACGAGAGTTCGCTAGGGTTAATTCGGCAATTTCCAGTTGTTGTTGACGTTGAAAGAGTGTACGGTAACGCAAAATAGAATCAGTAACTCGATCGATCAATGTGGATTTGACTTGTAAAATCTGCACTCGATTGGTTAAGCGTGCCCGCTCAACTGAAGCTTGATTAACTTCGACTCCTGAACGTCGTAATAAGGGTTGTCTCAATTGTAGTTCAACCTGATGATTTAATGCCCTTTGATCTAACGGAGTAGTGGAACCCAATTGTCGCTCTAAACGGCGCACAGTTCTCCAGTCAAGGGTGATTTCAGTACCGATGGGAAACTGAGTGTTCAGGGAGGCACCGATATCTAACCCTTCACTTTGAGTAATAATGGGGCCAGTCGATCCTCGACGAGCATTGAGTAAAATACGAGGGGTAAGATTGGGTTTAAATTTATCTTCAGCAACGGCCAGATCTTGACGTTGAGCAATGCGATCGAGATAGGCATTTTTGACTTCTGTGTTATTTTCAACTACCAGTTGTACAACATCGGCGATCTCCAAGGACAAAGGGACGGGTTCTCTTATCTGTTCAAACTGAACAGTTTGAGCCTCTAAGGGAGTCGCTTGTGCCGGCAAAAAAATGCTCAAACCTATGCTATAAAAGGCTAATAGCCCTCCAGAGATAAGGGATAGACTGACGGATTGGTAATAGCTCATGGCTGGTTTTTAGATCAAAGTTTAACGTTAATTTAATATAAATTTCATTGGGTCCCACAAACGCTGTTAAGAGTCTAGCCAACTAGAGAACTTTCGAGTCAACGACAAACAATAGTGCTACAATCAAGGCGAGTTACTTCTTTCTAGGTTTTCAGTTATGGGAAAAATATAGATTTGTCAGGGAAATTGGGTTTAGAGCAACTTCCTTCCAGAGCGGCTTTTATGTTACAATTATAAACATAAAAAGGGGAATCAACCACCTAAAAAAATAGTAGCTCAAAGGCAACGCACCTTGAAAACCGAAGTTATGCAGTTCTTCTCAGGAAGGCTTGAGAAGAAAAAACTTCAACTATCAAGTACGAGAGGAACTAAGGATTTTAGGTGTTAACTTTACCGAAGGGCATTGGGGAACAGGCTTCTGAAATAGAGGAAACGTCTGAGGAGAGAGAGTCTCTGGTTTAAATACCGCAAGGCATTTAATTTAAGCGAACTCGTTGAATCAGAAATCCAGTCGCAGTAATGTTTGGAGAATCTACTCGGCTTTAGTCAAGTGGAGTATATCAATTAAAGAGTCTTTTCCTTCAACCTCAAAAGCGCTATGCTAATTTACATCTGTTCGTCAGTTGCTGGATCAGTGTATGGGTCAATCTAGGGGGTCTTAATCATCTAGACTTGAGAGGCGATCTCAATCCCTTCAGTTTACAAAGAAGATGTACAGATTGATGGAGCAACCAGTCAGGTATACAAGCGATTGGATCACAATACACAGATATGGTCAACCTAATCAAGACAACCCAATCTGGACTGATTCTCATTGTTGATGATAATACCAACAATCTTAGGGTGCTATTCAACTTACTGAAAAAATCAGGGTTTAGGGTATTAGTGGCGACAGATGGCAAAAATGCCTTAGACAAAGTGAATCAAACCTATCCCGATTTAATCTTACTGGATGTGATGATGCCAGAATTAAGTGGGTTTGAGGTGTGTCGTCAGCTTCAATCGAATCCCAACACCCAGGAGATACCAGTGATTTTTATGACTGCTTTATCCGAAAATGAAGATAAAGTGAAGGGATTAAAACTTGGTGCTGTGGACTACATTACCAAACCTTTCTATCAAGAAGAAGTCTTAAGCCGAATTCAATTACATCTTAAGTTACGCTCTTTAACTCAAAACTTACGAGAAAAAAATAAGCAACTTCATAAAGAAGTCCAAGCCAGACTGTTAGCTGAAACTCAATTAAAACATCTGAATGAAGATTTAGAAACCCGTGTATTAGAGCGCACTGAGCAGCTCTCATCAGCCTTAGAGAAATTACAAGCGAGGGAAGAGCAACTCAGTTATGAAGCTTCTCACGATCATCTAACAGGATTATATAACCGGTTATGGGTTACTCAATATTTATCGACATTGTTAGATGATGTTTCTAGTCATTCTCAGATCAACTATGGAATTTTTTTCCTAGATTTAGGTCATTTTAAGCGAGTCAACGATCATTTGGGACATCGCATTGGAGATCAAGTGTTGAAAGAGGTGGCAGAGCGATTGCTCGGATGTTGGCGAGGACAAGGACAGGTGGCACGTTTAGGTGGGGACAAGTTCTTATTGGTACTGCAAATATGCGAGAATACGGATGTGGAGGCGATCGCTAACCGGATCTTAGAGCATTTGCAATTGCCCATTACCATCGGTCACTATCCCATTTCCCTCCATGCTCGTATCGGAATTATTCCATCCATCCTTGGCTATCGACAAATGACCGACATTCTGCGCGATGCAGATATTGTCATGTCAGAAGCCAAACGAGCTGGGAAAAACGGTTATTCCATCCTTAATCCCCATCTCCAATCTCGTGCCTTAGAACGCATTAAACTCGAAGCTGAATTACCACTTGCCATCCAAAACCATCAATTTGAGTTACATTATCAACCGATTATTGCGCTCGACACTCATCAACTCGTCGGTTTTGAAGCCTTAATTCGCTGGCAACATCCTCAACGGGGACTCATTTCCCCCGGATACTTTATTGACTTAGCTGAAGAAACAGGATGTATTGAAGAATTAGGATTTATTGCACTTACCTTAGCCTGTCAACAACTCCAACAGTGGCACCAACAATTTCCACAGACCCAACATTTGGTCATTAATGTCAATCTCTCTCCTTTGCAATTGCAAAACTTCCATCTTCTCACCACCATTATTACCATCTGTCGTCAACATGAGATTTTACCCCATCAACTCAAACTAGAAGTCACCGAAAGCGCCTTTTTAGAAAATGAAGGAATGCCCACAAAGATTTTACAAGAAATTCATCATCAAGGCATTAAAATTTGTATTGATGATTTCGGCATAGGATACTCCTCCTTAAGTCGTCTCCATTCTTTTCCTGTAAACACGCTAAAAATTGATCGATGCTTTATTTCTCGTCTGGATAGTGCAGAAGGTTTGGCAATTATTCAAACCATCATTTCTTTAGCTCACCATCTTGGTATGGATCTGGTTGCCGAAGGCATCGAAACCGAAGAACAACTCAAAATCGTCAAAGACATAGGGTGCGAATGTGGCCAAGGATTTTTGTTTGCAAAACCTCTAAACCCTGAATCAGCCACTCACTTTATCGAAAATTATAGGATTAATTGACCTATGAACACTTCTTCTAGCGATCAAAAAACCCTGCTGGTTGTTGATGACAATCCCACTAATATCAAAGTTTTATTCAACTTTCTTAAAGAAGAAGGATTTAAGGTATTGGTCGCCAAAGATGGCTTAAATGCCTTAGAAAAACTTGCTTCTATCCAGCCTGATTTAATTTTACTTGATATTATGATGCCTGGAATCGATGGCTTTGAAACTTGCCATCGCATCAAAAAAGACCCCAATCTTAATACCATTCCAATTATTTTTATGACCGCTCTAGCGGATGCGAATAATAAGGTCAAAGGACTCAGTTCTGGAGCCGTTGATTACATCACAAAGCCGTTTCAACAAGAGGAGGTTTTAGCGAGAATTAATCTCCATTTACAGTTACAATCTCTGACTCAAGAACTGGCCAGTGTAAATGCATCATTAGAACAAAAAGTGGAAGAGCGAACCGCAGAACTCAAAACAGCTCAATCTCAATTAGTCTTGACAGAAAAAATGTCGTTGTTAGGTCAACTGGTAGCTGGTATTGTCCATGAAATAAATAATCCGGTCGGGTTTATTGCGGGCAATATTGCGGAAGCAAAAAGCTATGCCCAAGACTTAATTCAAATCATTCAACTGTATCAAGAAAAATATCCTGAACCTGGGGATGAAATTCTTGATGAATTAGACGCAATTGAATTTGACTATTTACAGGAAGATTTTCCCAAATTGCTCAAATCGATGGAAGAAGGAACCAATCGCATTACTTCTATTAGTCAGTCCATGCGTACCTTTTCCCGTGCCGATAGCGATCGGAAAGTTTCTTTTAACTGTCATGATGGAATTGATAGTACCCTTATGATTCTTAGGCATCGCCTGAAAGCGAAAGATTACCGACCAGAAATTAAAATTACTAAAAACTACGGAGAGTTACCCCCTATTGCCTGCTATCCCGGCCAATTGAATCAAGTGTTTATGAATCTGTTAGCGAATGCGATTGATGCCCTAGAAGATTCTAATCAAGGGAAAACTTATGAGGAAATTCAAAATCAGCCGAATGAAATTCTGATTACTACAAGTTGTGATGCCAATAACCATCAAGTCAAAATTGACATCCAAGATAATGGGGCCGGCATGAAACCCGAAATTCAACAGAAAGTCTTTGATTATTTATTTACGACTAAAGGGATTAATAAAGGTACAGGATTAGGATTGGCAATTTCCCGGCAAATTATTGAAGATAAACATCAAGGAACCCTGAAGTTTACGTCTCAACTCGGAGAAGGAACTACTTTTACGCTAGCGCTGCCCGTGAAGAATTGATATAGATTGGCATTTCCTAGGCAAATGATTATTAACACTCAACGCTCTTCAGACAGATTTTTGTCCCAGTTGGGAACTTGCTTTCTAAGTCACTCGTCATGACTGTATGGTTTCTCCTTGGTGACCAGGTGGCGGGAAGGCTTTAGGCAATACCCGCCCTTTTTATGATTTCAAAACAGGCTTCAGAATTTGATACGCTACCAATACTGTCTGAAGCGAATTCTATGCATCACTCATCCCTATTGTTCCTCAGCAATGGCCATGGAGAAGACCTCAATGGCAGTTTAATAGTCAAGGCTTTGCAAGAGTCTTATCCCCAGATAAAGGTTGGGGCTATGCCTTTGGTGGGTGCAGGGGGAGCCTATCGCGGTTTAGGTGTGCCCATTATTGGCCCGACGCGCACCCTTCCCTCTGGCGGAATATGGTATATGAACCCGCTTTATCTGATTAAAGACCTATTTTCAGGTTTGATGGGGTTAACCTGGCGGCAAATTCGCGTGGTTCAGCGCTATAGTCGGCAGTGTGACCTGTTAGTGGCGGTTGGGGATATTGTACCCATTGGTTTAGCCCAGTTAACGGGTCGTCCTTATCTAGCGTTTATTGTCTCAACTTCCAGTTACTATGAGGGTAAGGTTAAGTTACCCTGGTTGACGGCGCAGTGTTTGCGATCGCCGCAATGCCAAAAAATTTATACCCGCGATGCCTATACCGCCACAGATTTGCGGCAACAAGGATTCCCTAACACTACATTTTTGGGTTGTCCCTTTATGGATACCCTCACGCCAACCGGAAAACCCTTAAATCTGCACCCCAATCAACCCATGATTGCCCTCTTACCCGGTAGTCGACTCCCCGAAGCGTTAGAGAACTTGACCCTACAATTGCGCCTGTGTGAAATGCTCTCATCCCAGCAACCCCTACAATTTCAAGCGGCCTTAGTTCCCAATATTCAACAGACGCAATTACAAGCGCTAGCAACTCAAGAAGGCTGGCACTATATCCCCGGAACACTGACCAAAAAACAGACCACAATTCACTATCATTTCGATGCTTTCCCCGACATTCTCCATCAGTGTAATTTGGTGATTGGGATGGCAGGAACTGCTGTAGAACAAGCGGTCGGATTAGGTAAACCCATTGTCCAAATTGCCGGTAAAGGCCCCCAATTTACCTATCGATTTGCTGAAGCCCAAATGCGGCTTTTAGGGCCATCAATTACTACAGTAGGGACGGGGCCAGCGACTCCTGCTATTTTAGCAGAAGCAGCTACAAAAATTCTGCACATTCTTACGGATGAGTCTTATTTAAAAACTTGTATTGAAAACGGTCAAAACCGAATCGGCCCTACAGGAGCCTCCCAGAGATTTTCAGAGGAAATCATGAGGATCATTAGGGTTAAGAATGGTCATTCATAATTGAGCTTTGATTCTCTCTTTGAGCAGGATCGGGGTTTAGGGAAACGCTAAAAGACTCGATCTTCGATCCCTTTCCACCACTCGCCAAGTTTCATTAAATCTTGGTGAATTTCGGTCAATTGTTGCATGTATTCTTCGGGCGCAAGTTCATGGCGACGCTCTTGCAACTTTTTTAACCGCAACTGGAGCAGTAACCAGGGTTTTGAGATGCCATCGGTGGCTTCAATATAGTGGGCTAAAGATTGACTGTTCACGATCGCACACTCCTCAGTAAAAATAAACCTAACCTCTATTATGATCCCCTAGCGCCAAACTTGCTGGGATTTACCCGCGATTAAGTCCCATAGGCGAATGGTTCGATCGCTGCTGCCCGTTGCTACAGTGCGATTATCCGGGTGAATAGAGAGTGCTGAAACTCCTCCAGTATGACCCCTTAAGGTATGCAGTAACTCACCGTTCGCCAGGTTCCAAACCTTGACTTCTCCGGTACTTGACCCGGTAACCAGATATCGGGCATCTTGAGTAATAGCGAGCGATCGCACCTGAGAGCCATTTTTCTGTAGACGACGACTGGTGGGAATCTCCCGCTTTTCCTGCTCAACCAGTCGCAAATCCCACACCCGCACCTGGCCATCCTCTCCTCCTGATGCTAATAATTTACCATCTCTCGTCAGTGCCAACCCGTACACCGCACCCCGATGAGCTGGAAAACTGGAGACTAATTCTAAGCGACTCAAATCCCACAGGTGAATCATGCCATCGGCACTACCAGAGGCTAACCAACGGCGATCGCCACTTAACGTTACCGTATAAATCGTTTTTCTGGGGCCGCCTAGGGTTTTCAACAATGCTCCTGTTTGCAGATCCCATAACTTGACAGTGCGATCGTCTCCTCCACTAACCAAGAGTTGACTATCGGCACTAATGGCCATCCCATACACTCCTCCCCGATGGGCTGTGAGGGTCTCAATTAACCGTCCCGTAACTAAATTCCACAGCTTGATTTTGCCATCAAAACTACCACTGGCAATCACCGGTTGAATAGGACTGATCGCTAAAGACCAAACCGAAGTTTCATGACTGGAAACGGTATGTAGAGGAGATGAATTATCCCGTTCAGTAACGGGCCAAATCTTCACACTTTGATCTAAACTACCACTAATTAATAAATCTCCTGTCCCCGTAAATCCGAGGGCAGAGATCGTATCGCCATGGGGGGTAAAATTGTCGGGAAATAGGCGAGTATCAAGATTCCAGAGATTAACTAAGCTATCGTCTCCCCCACTAATTAAGGAGCGACGATCTGGGGTAAAGGCGATCGCGCTTACTCCCGTTTTATGACCCGAAAAGGTCTGCATTTGAGATCCGGTATCCATATTCCACAACTTCACCGTGCCATCATCGCTACCACTGGCTAAAATATTCCCTGTGGGACTAAACTTGAGGGACAAAACCCCCATACGATGACCGGTTAATAGGGTTTCCACTACTCCCCTAGGCACATTCCAAACGGCGATCGCCTCTTCAAAACCACTACTAGCCAAAACTCGTCCATCTTCACTCAGAGCTAACGCTAAAACCCCACCCGTTGGAGACTCCAAAACCTGTTTTTCCTCACCCGTGTACAGATTCCAAAACCGAATGGTTGCATCTGCACTGCCACTAATTAACGTATGGCCATCAGGAGTAAATGTTAACGCTTGTACCCAATCTTCATGACCCTCTAAAATTCCGATCGCCTTTCCCGTTTCCAGATTCCATAAATGAATGGTCCGATCTAAGCCACCACTGGCTAAAATTCGTCCATCGGGACTCACCGCTAGGGCTAAAATACCATTGCGATGTCCCCTAAACGTGGTAATCTCTTGCCTAGTTTGGGTATTCCACACTTTAATGGTGCGGTCTAAACCCGCACTAACCATTAACTTACCCCGTGGACTCATGGCCAACGCTAACACCGCTTCCGTATGACCTCTGAGCAGTCCACTAGACCGGTTTTCCCACAAATCCCACAGATAAATTTGATTCTCTTCCCCAGCACTGGCGATGAGGCGACCATTGGCACTGACTGCAACGGCTTTCACCGCTCTGGTATGTTCTGATAATTGTTGAGTCGGTGGAATTCCTGGGGGAACACTATGCAGAGGCTGTACGGGTTGGGCAATAAGGCGACCCATCGCTTCGATGTCCGCTAGCTCAAACGCGATCGCCCCATCTGTACCTAATATTCTTCCTGAACCTTGCTCTAGCCCACAGATACTAACTATCCCTAAGATCTTAAATAAGATTAAATATTTCATAACTTGAATATGAATCCCCAAAATTCAGCTTAAAATGGGAAACGGGAACTTAAGGATTACTTTTGAAGTCATTCTATTATAATATATCACTTCAGGAGTCAATAGTCATGAATTATTTTTCCATCGTCATGCAGATGCTACGGGAGCGAAACTCATTCATGGAGGAAATTTACCAAGGCATTAAAATCAAATCTAAAATTACTGGCTTATTCATTTCTAGCTCCATATTTTTTGCTTTTTATGGATTGATCATGGGAGCTTATGGTCATTGGTATCAGTCCTTAGTTTCAGCCATCAAACTGCCTGCTCTATATCTACTCACCTTAATTATTTGTTTCCCTACTCTCTATCTGTTTAATGTCTTATTTGGATCTAAATGCAATCCCGAACAGTACCTCTGTTTACTCATGAGTGCCATGGGATTGATTAGTATTTTGCTCTGTGGTTTTGCTCCCATCACTGTTTTCTTCCTGTTAAGTATCCCCGATTATCACTTTTATCTCCTTCTCAACGTCCTCATTTTAGGAATCACTGGTTTTTTCGGTATCCAGTTCTTTTACGAAGGCATGAAACAATTGATGAAAGCCGACGATATTGGCTATGAAATTCGCCACAAAATCCTTTTAGGCTGGTTATTCTTATATGGTATTATTGGTAGCCAACTGGGTTGGACACTGCGACCGTTCATGGGAACTCCAGGGAAAGCCTTTGAACTCTTCCGTCCCTTAGAAAGTAATTTCTATAGTGCAGTTTTTAGATCTTTTCTTGCCTTGTTTAACTGATTTTATGTATTTTGCGTCAGAATATTTATGAATTCAGACTTAGAAGACCTACGGATATCCGATGAAACCCTGCAAAACATTAGTGGAATTTCCATCCATGATAGTTTCCTTGGAGAATACTATCGAGTTTGGGCGAAAGTCAGTCATCAGGAATCCAATGATGAAAAACGAAATGCCGCTCTCCTGAGATTTTCGGGACTCGAGTTAGGCTTGTTTTTCCTAACTTTAGTGATTGCTTCCGGTACTACTTTACTGACCATCAAAAACTCCTGGAATAGCACTAATCCCAATTACTGGATACCCATCGTCTCCAGCTTGGGGTTATCTGCTTTTTTATTTCTGATTATCAATCTCTACGTTTATTTGAATTCCAAACCTTTAATCTACTTACTTACTCTTTTAAATGAATTAGACAACTACGAACGCATAGTCACCATATTTTACCGTATAGATCAATTGATTACAGATGGCTACATGGATCAAGATAGCGGGAATCGTCATCAAATGGTTGAAGCGCTAAGAATTACTAAAGATAGCTTTATCCATGCCCTAAAAGCAGAACGATTAGTGCGCGAGTATCACCAAGTCAAATTACCCGATGATTTGTTCGATCAATTGGATCGTAATTTGTCTGATTTAATTGATTTTGATATCCAAGGTCAAGAAAGTCATTATGGGCGATTAATTAATGAAACCTTAGAAATTGGCATTAGTGTCCATCGGGAACTCAGAAAACTACAACAGGTCAGTGAAAGCTCTTATAGCGCTTCGCGTTAGGGAATAGGTTCTGGTACATGGGTGAATGAGACCAAGAACACCCTCGGTTAGTGTTTTCTAGAGACCAATTGCCTCAATTACGTCAAAAAGCGAAAACTCCCTATGGTGAAGCTATCCTTACCCAACTCGATCGGGTGCTTCAAGGAACAATTTACTATGATGGTTATGGCCCTAATAGTGGATACCATGGGGCAGGTCATTGTTTCTTATCCATATGGAATGGATTTTACCTCATTATCTAATGCGGATGGTTAATCAGGATAATGGGGTTAAAGTTCCCACATATGGCCGACACCGATTAGGGCCAGATGGGTCATTATTTGCTTTGGGTTTTCCGGTGACTTCCGATCGCTTCCTTCCGGCGCTGGTCTGGTTTTTTGATCGTCATTGGGGATTGGAGGGCGATCGCACTTTTGGCATTCATGAGCATACTCCCCATGATGCGATTTATGCCTTAGTGGGATATCCAGATGATGTCGTAGAGCAGAACCCTGTAGAGATTTTCGACCGAGTGTTGGTGGATGAGCAAAAGCAGTTTTATGTCTTTCGGAATCAATGGCAAGATAAAAATGATGTTATTACCAGTATTTACTTAAAAGGTGAATCGAGAAACACTGGATTTTGGTCATTTCCAGATGCCGGGAGTTTTCGGATTTGGGGATTAGGAGAACAATGGGCGATCGCCGGCCCTAGTGAAGGACGAAGAGAAGATGAAAATGTGGTGATTGTGCCGAATGTCAAGGGAAATCATGGCTCGAAACTCCTCTTTTTTGAGTCTGATCGCAGTGGATCGGGGATCGTGAGTTTGGGCTATAAAAACTGGCTTAGGTCTTTTGCGGTTGATTATACGGGGCGATCGGGTGTCCCCGGATTATTTGCGGTGGTAGACCGATTTGAACAGAGTTTAGTCCCGACGCTCTGGGTCATGCATACCGCAGGAAAGGTAACCCTAGAAAGCCAGGGATTTACGATTACATCCGATTCGGGAGCCACTCTAAACGGTCGGTTTATTCTGCCAGAAGCGGTGAAGTTAACCTATGAAACCACGGAAACGGGGGGTAAAATTCAAGCGTCAGGGTATAACCAGTTTTTTGTCGTGATGACGGTGCAGAAGGAGAATGCACCACCGATTAAAGTTGAGGGACGTGGCTTAAGTGCAGTCGTGCGAGTGGGTGAGCAAAGGCTTCAATTTCAGGGCGATCGCCTCCAACTGCACTCCAATCCCTAAGAAGGTATTTATAAAGTAAACCTTAAGTCAGGAAATCCTGTTATGTAGAAACGTCATCAGGACACTCTAATCTCTTGTTATAGTTTAAGCAAATTGTCTAACGCCCGTTTGTCTTTGACCATGCTCTCTGAAATCCAAGACCTCACTGCTCGCATCGCCCCCCGACTGATTGAAATTCGTCGCCATATCCATGCTCATCCTGAACTAAGCGGCCAAGAACGGCAAACGGCTGCCTACGTTGCTGGGGTACTCTCTTCGGCTGGATTGCATGTTAAAGAAGATGTGGGCAACACGGGGGTGATTGGTGAATTGCCAGGAGCAAAAGCGGGGGCTGGATGTTTGGCCATTCGTACTGACATGGATGCGCTGCCGATTAATGAATGTACGAATTTAGAGTTTGCCTCTCGCCAAACTGGGGTTATGCACGCCTGTGGCCATGATGTGCATACCACGTTAGGGTTAGGCACAGCCATGGTCTTATCTGAGTTGGGCTTATCCTTACCCGGTACGGTACGGTTTATTTTTCAACCAGCGGAGGAAGTTGCCCAAGGAGCGGGCTGGATGGTTGAGGAAGGGGCGATGGAAGATGTAGAAGCTATTTTAGGGGTTCATGTCTATCCAACGATTCCTGCTGGCTCGGTTGGCGTGCGCTATGGGGCATTGACGGCGGCGGCTGATGAGCTAGAATTGGTGATTATGGGGGAATCGGGCCATGGGGCTAGGCCCCATGAGGCTAAAGATGCGATTTGGATTGCGGCTCAGATTATTACTAGCTTGCAACAGGCTATTAGTCGCACTCAAAATCCTTTGCGTCCGGTGGTGTTGTCGTTTGGCCAAATTAGTGGGGGTCGGGCCCATAATGTGATTGCCGATCGGGTGCAGTTAACGGGAACCGTGCGATCGCTCCATCCAGAAACCAGCGCCCAGTTACCCCAGTGGATTGAAGGGATTGTTAAGAGTGTTTGCGAGTGTTATGGTGCGACCTATGAGTTTCGCTATCGTCGCCTGGTTCCTTCGGTACAAAATGATGGAAACGTGACCCAATTAATCGAAACGGCTGCGAAAGAAGCGTTGGGGGGCGATCGCGTCATTAATCTGCTTGAACCGTCTCTCGGTGCTGAAGATTTCTCCCTCTATTTAGATCATGCTCCTGGTAGTATGTTCCGTTTGGGAGTTGGCCATGCTCATAAGACCAATTATCCCCTTCATCATCCTAAATTTGAAGTCGATGAAAGCGCTATTGCTGTTGGTGTGGTTACCTTAGCTTATGCCGCAGCCCTGTATTGGAAATAGGGAATAGGGAATGGGGAATGGGGAATGGGGAATGGGGAATCATTGAGGAAAATCCGTAAAGCGCTTTGCTACAACTTTGATATCGAACAAGCAATCAACTTTTTAGAAGCTCTCTATATAGGCTAGGGCAATTTAAGGACTTATATTGTAAACCTTCCCTGAAGATTGTTCGATACACTGGGAATAGAGTTCTGTAGAATTACTGAATTAGCGAGAAGCTGATTACGGGATTTTACGGAAGCTCGAAATTGAACCGTCTTAGACCCTTTTTGAGCCAGTGATAGAAGTCAGTGGAGTCTCCCAAAAGGATGAGTATGATGATCAATAGTCCTTGGGCCGATCAATAATGTCCACCAAACAACCGATTTCTCTTTCCTTAAAAGGTAATTCAACCTTGTCATTGCGCTTCCTGTTGGTGGTTCCCTTTGTACTGGAATTATGTTTAGTGGTGGGATTGATTGGCTATCTGTCATTTCACAATGGTCAGCAATCGGTGAATCAATTGGCGACTCGTTTGAGTTGGGAAGTCACCCATCGTATTCAAGAACATCTGAAACGGTTTGCCGATACACCCCATTTATTTCTGAAGATGAATGAAGCGGCGATCGCCACTGAACACTTTGACCCCGAAAACTTCGATCTGGCTCTACCCTACTTTTGGCAACAAGTGCAAATCCATCCCTGGGTGCGATCGCTCTACTATAGCAACACCCAAGGCGACTTTATCATGGTCAACCGCGACCCCACCCCCCGCGTTTATCGTCGCGATCGCAATAGCGCCCCATTCCGCAACATCTATCACTTAGACGAGCAAGGAAATCCCACCGATAACCTCATTCGCAGCACCCCATACGATCCCCGTACCCGTCCCTGGTATCAAGCCGCAGTCAAAGCGAAAACTGCCACGTGGTCGCCCATTTATCTCTTTTCCGCTTCCGAGGATTTAGGAATTACCCCCGTTTTACCCCTCTACGACGACCAAGGAACCCTCCAAGGAGTCCTGGGCGTAGATTATACGCTCACCCAGATTAGTGACTTTTTAGCCAGTTTAGACATTAGCGCCACTGGAGAAGCCTTTATTATGGAACGCTCAGGTACACTGGTGGCTAGTTCTGCCCCGGAATTACCCTTTATTGACACCCCAGAAGGTCGTCAACGGATTAAAGCCTCTCAAAGTCAAAATCCCTTAATTCAGAACGCTGCCAGCCAGATCGCCGCCTTAGCATCCCTCCAAGATCATCAAGACCTGATGATGACTTGGCAAGGAGAGCGCTATTTTCTAGATGTGACTACCGTCGGCCATAATATGGAATCTTCAGAAGAGTATTTAAGGGGACTTGATTGGGTGGTTGTGGTGATTATTCCTGAAGGCGATTTTATGTCTCAGATTAACACCAATACCCGTACAACGATCGTCCTCTGTGCAATAGCCTTAATCAGTGCTTTAGGATTGGGTTTACTCATTTGTCGCTGGCTTTCTCGCCCCATTTCCCAACTCAGCCACGGGGTAAAGGCGATTGCCAAAGGAGAAATTGCCCCCAAAATCTACGGGGGACGGATTGAGGAATTAAACCGGCTTGCCCAAGGCTTTAATCAAATGGTCTATCAGCTTAATATCTCCTTCCAAGCTTGGGAAGAAATGAATCAAAACTTAGAAACTCAAGTTCAGGAACGTACCCAAGCCTTGAAAGAAGCCCAAGAGCATTTTCAAACTGCCTTTCGCTTAAGTCCCCATCCGCTCTTTATTAGTGCGATCGCCGATGGCTGCTTATTAGAAGTTAATGATAGCTTTTGTGAAATCTTGGGATACTCCCCAGAAACCCTGATTCACCATCAAGAAACCGAACTTCAATTCTGGGTTAATCCTCAAGAACACCAACGCTTAGTCGAAGCTGTAGAAAACGAAGGAACCTTACGCCATGAGCAAGTCGAACTGCAAAGCGCCTCTGGAGAGATCAAAACCCTCTTATTATCTGCTGAAAAAATTCAATGGAATCGGCATCCTTGTCTTCTCTATGCTGCCTATGATATTAGCGATCGCCGAAAAGCCCTGTTAGCCCTACAGCGTAGTGAAGCTGCCCTGCGCGAACAACAACACTATTTACGCCTGATTTTAGATAATATTCCCCAACAAGTCTTTTGGAAAGATACCGATTGCGTCTTTTTAGGTTGTAATTCTAATTGGTCAGAAGCCGCCGGATTAGAGAGTCCAGAAATCGTCATCGGCAAAACCGATTATGATTTATTACCACGTCATTTGGCTGATGAATTTCGAGCTAAAGACCAGGAAATCATGGCAACCGATACCTCTCAACTGCACATGATTGCCAAAAAAGTCAAACCGGGAAAAGATGGTGAACCCATTTGGCTCGACATTAGCAAGATTCCCATTCATGATGCCAATCAGAAAGTAATTGGCTTATTAGGTGTAATTGATGATATAACCTTACGCAAAAATGCAGAAGATGCTCTACGACTTGAACAAGCTAAATCAGAGAAACTACTCTTAAATATTTTACCCCAACCGATTGCCGACCAACTTAAACAGAATGACCTGAACGAACGCCAAGTCGGGGTCGTCATTGCCGAACAATTTCAATCCGTCACTATCTTATTTGCCGATCTCGTCGGATTTACGCCCCTATCGAGCAATCTACAGGCCCATGAATTGGTTGAATTACTCAATCACATCTTTTCCCAATTTGACCACCTTTGCGAAAAATATAATTTAGAGAAAATTAAAACCATTGGTGATGCCTATATGGTTGCGGGAGGACTCCCCCTACCTCGTCGGGATCATGCCGAAGCGATCGCCAATATGGCCCTAGAGATGCAAAATATTATCCGTCAGTTTCACACCCCCTTTAATCAACCCTTCCAAATTCGTATTGGTATTAATACTGGCCCCGTTGTTGCTGGAGTAATTGGCACGCGCAAATTCATTTACGATCTCTGGGGAGATGCAGTTAATGTCGCTTCTCGAATGGAGTCCCAAGGGGAACCTGGCCAGATTCAGGTTACCCATCAAACTTATGAATTGTTAAGAAATAACTATCATTTTCACGAACGGGGTAAAATAGACGTTAAGGGTAAAGGAGAAATGTTTACCTATTGGCTCTTAGGTCAATAAACTCAGATCTCAATCCCTTTCCCCTCAATCTCAATCGATCTCTTGTGGATGTCCCCAAAATATTTTTTAAGAAAACTTAAAAAAACTCTATTTTTAAATGATTAATTGACCTTTATGGCTGTTTTAAATCATCAAAATAGCTGGAATCTGAGTGCCAAGATCCCCTTGAAGTTATGGCTGATTATCCCGTTTGTTCTCCAGAACGTGATGGCAGTCGGTTTAAGCGGATGGTTTTCTGTCCGCTATGGAAAAAAAGCAGTCAATGAAGTGGCGATGCAATTGCGCTATGAAGTCAGTCAACGGATCGATCAAAAACTCTCGGAATACCTGAGTATTCGCCATCAAGTTAATCAGGTCACTCTAGATACTTTGGAATTAGGATATTTGCAAATAGAAGATTTTCCCAAATTGCAAAACTATTTTATTAAACAACTACAACGCTTCGATCGCATTGACTCCGTATTCTTTGGCAGTGAGAAAAATGAGTTTATTGGTATTGCCCATGGACTCGACGATCGACTGCAACTGATGAGAGCGGGTAAAGCAACGGGAGGTAGTATTCAATTTCATTGGCTCAATGAGCAAAATCGTCCTATTGAACTGATGAGCAAAACCCCCAATTTTCCGATCCGCGATCGCCCCTGGTACAAAGTTGCTGTCGAAAGCGAACAAGAAGTTTGGGGACCCATCTTTACCTACCATGCCTATCCTCGTATGGCCATCCCTGCCAGTGTTGCCATTCGTGACGAAGCTGGGAACTTGATTGGAGTCTTAGGCAATAACTTTTTTCTTACCCAAATTAGTGAATTTCTGGCTACCCTCAAAATTGGGAAATCGGGGCAAACCTTTATTTTAGAGCGCTCCGGAAACCTAGTTGCCAGTTCCAGCTTACCCCAACCCTTTGTTATTGAAAACGGAGTCGCCCAACGCATTCATGCCAGCGAAAGTCAAGATCCAAAGGCTATTGAAGTGTGGGAAGACTGGCACCCCCACTTAATTTGGATGGATATGCGAATGCCAGTCATGGATGGTTATGCTGCTACTGAGTACATTAAACAACATCTTCACGACCAATCCACGGTCATTATTGCCTTGACTGCGAGCGTATTTGAGGAAGAAAAAGTCTTAGTTCTCTCTTCTGGATGTGATGATTTTGTGCGTAAACCTTTCCAAGAGTCAGTGATTTTGGGGAAAATGAAGTACTATCTTGGGATTGATTATGTCTATGAGATTCTTGAAGATGTAACCCATAGTTCTGGAGATCTGGGAGAAATTTATCCTTTCCAGTTAGCCATAATGCCCCGTGAATGGCTTGAACAATTAGAGTATTTTGCCACAGGAGCCGATGGTGAGCAAATTGTACAGCTTCTTGAGCATCCGTCAGAAGAACAGAGCCAGTTACGTCAGACGATCGCCACTTGGGTCAATCGGTTTCAGTTTGAACACCTTGTAGCAGTCTCCGAAGAAGCGTTGAGGCTCAATAATCAAGGATCAAGAACGTAGGTAGGGGATGATGGAGTGGGGAAGAGAGCGCTTTGCGCTAGGCAAAAGGCAAAAGACAAAAGGCAAAAGACAAGAGGCTATAGGCAAGAGGCTATCTCCGTGTCTCCGCGTCCCCGCGTCCCCGCATCCCCGCGTCCCCGCATCCCCGCATCCCCTTGTCAATCATCTGTGGCAAACATCTAAGGATTTCATCTTACTTGGACTACTGTTGATATTAGCAATTGGAGTTCCAGTACCAGGGTTAGCGGTTAAACCATCTGCTCTAGATTCGAGAGATCGGGTTAGATCTGCCCCCTCAACTAGGGGCGAAACATTTTTTGCTCTGACTTGGATAGCTGGAATTGGGGCGATCGGTGCCAATGTCCTGATTGGGTATAGCTATGTACGACGGCAACAGCAGAAGTTAAAGGTACAAGAGGAGCTATTAAAGTTATCCGTATTGCATTCTCCAGGGGCGATCGCCATTTTTGATCGTCAGATGCGCTATCTGCATGTTTCCGAGCAATGGCTGAACATGTATAACTTACAAGAAACGAAGATCATCGGCAAGTCCCACTATGAAGTCTTTCCAGAGACTGCCCAAAACTGGAAAGATATTCATCAACAGTGTTTAAACGGCGACATCAAACAGGGTAAAGAAGACCCTTTTTATCAGATCGATGGTTCGGTTGATTGGGTCAATTGGCAAATTTACCCTTGGTATACTGATGCCCGAAAAGTCGGTGGCATTATTATGTTTTCCCAAGTGCTGACTCCCGACAAAAAGACCACGGAGCAACTGCGGAAAGTTGAAGCTCAATGGCAAACACTGGTCAACAGTACCTCTGATGGGATAATGATTATAGACCAGCAAGGAACAGTCTTATTTGCGAACCCAGCAGCCAAGAATATTCTCCATAAACCCCTCTCTGAATTAATCGATTATCCTTTGGGATTGCCCATGGTCGTTGGACAAACCGCAGAGATTGAAATTACTCATGAGGGAGAAGTATTAGGAGTGAGCGAAATTAGTGTAGCTCCAGTGCAATGGGATAGGGAAGAAGCCTTAGTGGTCTGTTTGCGTGATATTAGTGAACGGCGACAGGCTCAGTTAAGTTTATGGGAGCGAGAAGAACGATTACAGGCCATTTTCGATCAGGCAGCCGTAGGGATTGCCTTGACTCTTCCTTCGGGACAATTGGTGCAGGTCAATCAACGATTTTGTCAATTGTTGGGATATAGCCAGGCCGAATTACTTAACAAGACATTTCGTCAATTGACCCATCCAGAGGATCTCAATGTTGAAGAACCCTATGTTCAAGACCTCTTAAGTGGTATTAGTCAGACCTATAGCCTAGAAAAGCGCTATCTCCGCAAAGATGGAAAGGTGCAATGGGTGTATCTAGCCGTGTCAATTGTACGAGATTGGATGGGAGAACCCACTCAGTTAATTGGGGTGGTTTCGGATATTCATGAACGGAAGCAGATGGAAGTGGCACTCCAACAGGCAACCCAAGAGAGGGAAAAGGAAATTCAACGGCAGTTGCAGCAGCAAGCGGAGACTGAGCGGGCCGTAGATATGGTAGTAGATAAAACCCGGGCATTTTTAGATGTAGAGACGATTTTTACCACGGTAACCTACGAGGCCAGACAGTTGTTGAAGTGCGATCGCACTCTCGTGTATCGTTTTAATGCGGATTGGACAGGTCAATTTGTGGCAGAATCTCTAGGCCCAAATCAGCGATCTTTAGTTAAGCAACCCCATACTTATCAAGAGTTAACGGAACAACTAAGTCATTGTTTTTTTCAGACCCAGGTTTCTCAAGGTAAGGTGTCAGAAAGTTATGTAGCCAATGACATTTTTACTCGCGGATTCCCTGCTTGCTATTTAAGATTTTTCCAGCAACAACAGATTCGAGCGTATTTAATTGCTCCTATCTTAAAAGGAGAGCAATTTTGGGGATTATTAGCTGCTTGTCAGACCGCAAATCATCGCTCTTGGAAACCTTGGGAAATTAAGGCAATGGTCCGCTTCGGAAAACAACTGGGTATTGCTATAAAGCAAGCTGAATCGGTTGAAGAAATTGAGAAGAAATCTCAACAGATTATTCAAGCATTAAAAGCTAAATCTCAGATGAAACAAGCGAAAGAAGCAGCCGATGCAGCGAATCAGGCCAAAAGTGAATTTTTAGCAAACATGAGCCATGAATTGCGTACGCCCCTCAATGCTATTTTAGGCTTTACTCAGTTGCTGTCCAGATCTGTTGTATTGACCGAGCAGAAAGATTTTTTAAAGATCATTAACAATTCAGCTTATCATCTATTGTCATTGATTAATGATATTCTGGATTTGTCAAAAATAGAATCGGGTAAGTTGTCTCTCAATATTTCTGGATTCGATCTCCATCAAATGCTGGTTAAGACTCAAGATATGTTTATCCTTAAAGCCTATAAAAAAAGCTTGCATTTCCAGATAAAATGGGAAGACAACGTCCCTCAATGGGTGAAAGGAGATGAAAGTAAATTACGTCAGATTTTAATTAATCTATTAAGTAATGCCATTAAGTTTACATCCCAGGGTGAAGTGATCTTGAACGTCAGTAAACCCTCAAACCCCGATCGATTACAGTTTGAAGTTCAAGATACTGGCCCGGGGATTCCCATGCTAGAACAAGACAGGATTTTTGAACCCTTTGTACAGACGAGTGTAGGTCGTCGGTCAGGAGAAGGAACAGGCTTGGGATTATCCATTACTCAGAGATTTGTGCAATTGATGGGGGGAGAAATTCACTTTACTTGTCCGGCTGCTGGCGGTACTTGCTTTTGGTTTGATATACCCTTTGAGCAGGCCGATCCGACGAAAGTCTCCTTCTCCCATAAGCCGTTACGCGTCATTAGCCTAGCTCCTGGTCAACCGACTTATCGTATTTTGGTCGCTGAGGATGTGTGGGAAATTCGGCAATTATTGGTGAAGTTACTCCGTGCTGTTGGCTTTGAGGTGCGCGAGGCGAGTAACGGTCAAGAGACCATCGAAGTGTGGGGATCTTGGCAACCTCATTTAATTTGGATGGATATGCAAATGCCAGTGATGAATGGATATGCAGCCACTCAAACAATTCGTAAGTCCTTGCAGGGCCAGGCCACTATAATTATTGGCTTAACTGACCATCCCCTAAGTGAGCCAATTTGCGATCGCTGTTGCGAATGTGATGATTGTATGATCAAGCCATTCCAAGAGAGCGCAATTTTTGAGACAATAGCTAAGTATCTCGGAGTTCGTTATCTTTATGGGCCAATGGACAGTTTAACCACAGTTCTTTATGGTACCTCAACTGTACTGGATGATTGGTTGGAGGCCAGCGATCTTGAGGGAATTGCTGAAGATTGGGTCATCGAACTGTATCATTGTGCTGCGGGAGCTGATGCAGATGGGATTTATAAACTCTTAGAGCAATTGTCAGAAGACTATGGAAATACGAAGAAGGCGATCGCTAGTTTAGTTGATCAATTTTGTTTTGATCGAATTATGAAAATAGCTCAGTGTGATTTGAATCATGAATAACCCGGGTCAAATGCCCTCTAAGGGAAATTTATTAATTGTTGATGATACCTTGAATAATTTACGGCTGTTATCCAATAGCTTGATAGAAGAAGGCTATAAAGTACGAGGGGTGACCAATGGTCCAATGGCAATCACTGCAGCTAAGACCATTCCTCCAGATTTAATTTTGTTAGATATTAAAATGCCAGATATGGATGGTTATGAAGTCTGTAAGCACCTCAAGTTGGATACTCAGACTAAAGATATTCCTGTTATTTTCTTGAGTGCTTTAGATGATGTCATTGATAAGGTTAAAGCTTTTCAAGTGGGTGGAATAGATTATATTACTAAACCCTTTCATCTGGAAGAAGTAATTGCCCGCATAGAAAATCAGCTAGCACTCACTCAAGCTAAGGCAGAGATCACCAAACTTAATAGCGAGTTAGAACACCGAGTGCAGGTGCGAACACAGCAACTGCAAAACATAAATCAAAAGCTCATTAGTACCAATAAAAGGCTGGAATGTGAGATTTTAGAGCGCCAAAAAATCCAGAAAAAGTTGTTGCATATGGCTTCCCATGATGCTCTAACAGGTTTGCCTAATCGAGTGTGGTTTATGGATTGCTTAATTCAAGCCTTAGAGCGCTTTAAATCTGATAGTTACTATAAATTTGCCGTACTGTTTATGGATTGCGATCGCTTTAAAATGGTCAATGATTCTTTAGGACATTTGGTTGGCGATCATGTGCTGATTTCTGTAGCCCGTCGCTTACAATCTTGCTTGCGATCGAGTGAAGTTTTAGCCCGGTTTGGAGGCGATGAATTTGCAATTCTCATCGATCGAATGGATGATGTTAGTATTGCCATTAATCTAGCTCAAAAAATCAAAAATTCTTTAACTTGGCCCTTCCATTGGGATCGACAAGAAATTTTCTTAAATGCTAGTATTGGTATTGTTTTTAGTACACCTGACTATCAAGAACCAGAGCAACTGCTCCGGGATGCAGATATTGCTATGTATCGGGCAAAAGGGAGCCATAAAAGCTATCAAATTTTTGATGCTTTTATGCGTCAAAACACGCAAAAAAGATTTCAGATTGAAACGGATTTACGATTGGCGGTTGAAAATAAAGAATTTGTGCTTTATTATCAGCCCATCATTTCCCTAGAAACTGGCTATATTTCTGGTTTTGAAGCTTTGATCCGTTGGCAACATCCCCAACAGGGATTTATTTCACCAGGTGCATTTATTCCCATTGCTGAAGAAACGGGATTAATTGTCCCTATTGGTTTATGGGTACTGCAAGAAGCTTGTACTCAATTTCAGTATTGGTGTAAACAAGGCTGGATTAATCATCAGGTTAAAATGAGTGTTAATTTGTCAGTTAAGCAATTTAACCAATCTACTCTAATCGATCAAATTGATCGCATATTATTGAAGACGAATTGTGATAGTAAAAATATAAAATTAGAGATTACTGAAAGTGCCATTATGGATAATCCAGAATTGGCAACGAATGCTCTGGAGAGGCTGAAGCAACGGGAGATTCAACTCAGTATCGATGATTTTGGCACCGGCTATTCTTCTTTGAGTTATTTGCATCGTTTTCCGATTGATACATTGAAAATCGATCGCTCATTTATTAGTCGCATTAGAGAGGAGGGTGAAAATGCTGAAATCATAGAAGCAATTATTACCTTGGCACACCATTTAAATATTTCGGTAACGGCTGAAGGGGTGGAAACGGATTTTCAATTAGCCCAGTTGTCTAAAATGGGATGCGAAGAAGTACAAGGATATTTTATTTCTAAACCTTTAGATGGGGTCACTATGGGATCTTTATTAGCGACTGTTCCCTGTTGGAAAATTTCGGAAGATTTCGAGGCTTGAAAAGGGAGAAATGATGATTGGATTATTAGGCGATCGCCTTTACATGCTATATGGATTAATATGGAGCCAAAAAGAAAAGAGTACCCATGGCAATTTATCTCGATTCTGCATTAATTTCTGAAGCACAAACTGCTATTGAATGGGGATGGGTGAAAGGAATTACGACTAATCCCACCCTGTTGGCTAAAAGCGATCAATCTCCAGAAGAAACGTTGAGGCAACTGGCGGCGATCGCTCCCTACGAATTGTTCTATCAACTCACAGCCTCTACCTATGAGGGCATGATTGCGGAAGCAGAACGGGCTTATGAGATCATTGGTGAGAAAACCGTTTTAAAAATACCAGCTACGGCGATCGGATTTCAAGCTACTGCTCACTTATCGCGCCTGATGGACTGTTCGGTTACGGCGATCTACAGTGCAGCGCAGGCAGCGATCGCCCAAGAAGCCGGAGCCAAATATGCGATCGCCTACGTCAACCGCGCCACCCGACTCCTTGGAGATGGCCTCGCCCTCGTCGAATCCATGGCTAAAATCTTACAAGGCACGAACACTCAAATCCTTGCCGCCAGCCTCAAATCCCCCGACGAAGCTGCATCTGTTCTACAAGCAGGCGCAGACGTAATCACCGTACCCCTCAACCTTCTGCAACAAATGACAACCCATCTCCTCTCTGAGCAAACTGTCGTTGAATTCAACCAAAATGGGCGAGGCATTTAGTGCTACCCGCTAGGAAATGGGGAAATGGGGTTTTTCCTATTCCCTATTCCCTATTCCCTATTCCCTATTCCCTATTCCCTATTCCGCCACCCGTACCCTCGCCAAATAAGCATCCGTATAATAATGGCGGAGAATATCCTGATAGGTTGACCCTTGAGAAGCCATAGCATAGGCTCCATACTGGCTCATTCCCAAACCATGGCCAAATCCCCGGCCTTGCACTTGGAAACTGGTTGCCCCTGTCGCCTTATCTCCTGCGGTTAGAGGTTCAATGCTAAACAGGGTACTTCTCAAACTTAAGGCTTTTCTCAACTGCCTCCCTGTAATCATCTTTTCTCCCTGATCGCCGGTAATTTGTAGCGTCCGCACCCGGCCTTGGGGTGTTTTTTCTTGAGGCACAATGGACAAAACATTGCCCACTCCTTCGGTTAAATCGCTGATATCGGCCAGGGTAAAAACTTCTGTCCATTGATAAACTGGAGCTTGCTGATCGTAATCAGGTACAGCTCGCAGATAGGGACGCGGCTCTGACCAAATATCTTCTACATTCTCCGTATGACCGCCAGAAGAGGAATGAAAAACTGCTTCAATAATCGAACCGTCATAGGCCAAAATTTGTCCTTCAGTTGCATCTACCGCTTGCTGAGTGCTGACGTATTCATCTTGCACCCCACCATAGACTTGCCAAAAGGTATCATTGCCCACATCATAAATTTTATCGGCTGTCTTTTCCCGATGATAGAGGGCATAACTGCGGGCAGAGACCGCTTGAGCCTTTAGCGCTTCGAGGGGCCAAGAAGGAATCATTTCGCCGCCGACTACACTGTAGAGATAATGTTCAATATCGACATAATTAATTGCGGTAATCCCTTCATCGGTGGGCATAATTAACAGTCTACCTCGATACCAGCGATCGCCAATCCACACCAACCCATCATTTTCCGGCTCTATCCACAACTGTCCCGCTCGCCATTGGGACAGAGAAACCCCATAATAATCTGACTGAGCTGTAAACCCATCCATTGGGTTTAACTCCCCAATCACCTGACCATTAGCATCCTTAACAATAGCGGCTGTAGAACTACCAATTTTCACTTCATCCGTATCTTCCTGAATGGCTACCCGCAACTCCACCTCTGCGGCACTTGCCAACGAAGCCATCACCATCCACAACAGAGTCGTCAGCCACCAATGGGGTTTCAGGGGTTTCCATAGGGACTTAAAGGGAATAAAGAAAATACTGAATACAGAAGCCATAGAAAATTAATCCTTAGTGGGAGTCGTTAAAGAATTTGGACGTTATCGAAAATCTTAATAGACCTTAACAGATCGTCAGCTCTTGTGACTCAATTTCCGGGAAATTTCCACAGAAATTTTGGCTACTGACCCAACCCTGAATTAGGATACACGAATTAACTCGTAATACTGATACTTTAAGTTCACTCCCTTGGCCTACGACAACGCTTGCAAATACCTCGCCGAAAAATTCCCAGAGTCCTTCATCCAATGGTTGCTTCCCCAAGCGCAACCCACCCCCGTTGAAGTCCTGAAGACCGAACTGATACAAGAACCCATCCGCGCAGATTCTCTGACGTTCTTAAAAGCGGGTCATCAAATTCTGCACATCGAGTTTGAAACCCGTCCCTACTCCGAACCTCCCCTACCCTTCCGGATGCTTGACTACTATGTGAGACTTAAACGGCAATATAGTTGCTCGGTTCATCAAGTGGCGATCTTCTTGCGAGAAACGGCTTCAGAGCAAGTTTTGGTCTCGAAGTATGAGGATACGAATACCCAACACCAATACCCAGAAGTGTTGAATGTTAGCTTAATGCCGAAAAAAAGAGGATAAAATATGGTATTGTATCCTCAAAGATAGAACAATAATCCTCAATGCCGCAAGCAATTTCACCTAGATTTCACTTCTCCTATGCCAGACTGCGAACAGTTTCCAATCAGTCCTGCTTCAATGTGAGGAGTTACCATGAAATCTTGGTCATTAATTAGTCTTCTGAGTCTTACCTTAACCCTGAGTACCCCTAACGTTGTGCTTTCCCATGTTGGTCATGGAGATGAGTTTCAGGCAACTGGGGGAATTGAACGAGTGCAAATCAACCCTGAAACCGACTCCTTGTTAGGAATTGTGGTTACCTCGATCGCCGCAGCATCAGATGGGAGTTCTGCCGTGATGATTCCTATGACAGCCTTAGTCAGAGCAGATGGCAAACAACTGGTATTTGTCAAATACGGAAATTTTTATGAGCCTGTAGAAGTCGCAACAGGGGTAACCGAAGGTGAATTCATCGAAATTACTGAAGGATTATCCATTGGAGAGCAATTAGTGATTCAGGGCAGTTTATCCCTGTATGCTGAGTCTCGCAAAACCAAAACGGCTGAACCAGAGACAACCGCTCCAACCCACGCTCAAGCGGATGCTCAAGGCATTCCCCATAGTCACGATCGCACCGGGAATATGATTCAAGAGTCAGGACAAACCACAGAGAATCAATCGGGTGGCTTGTCCTGGAAGGCGATCGCAACAATTGTGGGTGGAAGCCTTGTATTAGTCAGTGGGACATTTGTGGCGATCGGTAATAGTAACAAAAAGAAGGAAATTTTTTCTAATAAAAATTGAGAGATATAGCCCTTCGCGCTAGGCAATAGGCTGGCTTTGCAATAGCTTGTATTGCTTAAATGGCGGTTTTTTACTCCCTCTACTGCCCTACTCCCCCACGAAGAGCGCAAAGTGCTGTATCTATGAGCGAAGCATTTGGGGTTGGAGATCGCTATTGTCCCCCTCATCTGGAAGATGAATACTGAAACTCAATTAGAAAATGCTGAATTCCCTTCTCAATACAATTCTCAAAAATTCCATTGCCCAACGCTGGCTCATTGTCGTCAGTGCCATTTTGATCGCCATCTGGGGCATTTTTAGCATTAGCCAAATGCCTTTAGATGTCTTTCCCGCTTTTGCTCCTCCTCAAGTCGATATTCAAACCGAAGCCCCAGGACTTGCTCCCGAAGAAATCGAATCTCAAATTACCGTCGATTGAAGATTTACAGCAGTCAGTGGTCAAAGTTGCAAACGGCCAACCCATCTTACTTCAAGATGTGGCAACGGTTCAAACGGGTTCAGCTCTTAAGCGAGGGGATGCTAGTTTTAATGGGCAACCGGCTGTGGTAATGATGATTAATAAACAGCCGGATGTAGATACCCCCACGGTGACTCAAGGGGTAGAAAAGATAATTGCCTCTTTACAGTCAAGTTTTCCTGCTGATGTCGAAATTACCCGAACCTTTCGTCAAGCTAACTTTATTGATTCTGCCATTCAAAATGTTAGTGGTTCTCTACTGCAAGGAATTATTATCGTTTCGGTAATTATGCTGCTGTTTTTGATGAATTGGCGTACAGCAATGATTACTCTCAGTGCCATTCCTCTATCCTTATTGATTGGTTTACTTTTCATGAAAGCCTTTGGTCTCGGCATCAATACCATGACCTTGGGCGGCTTAGTGGTTGCCATTGGCTCTGTGGTGGATGATGCGATCGTGGATATGGAAAACTGTTATCGCGGACTGCGCCGTAACCAAGCACAAGAGAATCCTAAACATCCCTTTGAAGTGGTCTATCAAACTTCTGTTGAAGTTAGATTAGCGGTCATTTTTTCCACTGTAATTATTATTGTGGTCTTTGCGCCCATTTTTAGTTTGACTGGGGTAGAAGGACGTATTTTTGCCCCCATGGGATTAGCCTATTTATTCTCTATTGCTGCCTCTACTCTGGTGGCAATGACCCTTTCTCCTGCTCTCTGTGCGATTTTGTTAGCCCACCAAAGTGTACCCCAAGAGGGTACATTTATTTCTCGTTTGGCCATCCGTCTCTATCGTCCGTTTTTAAATCTATCCTTGAGATTGCCTAAAGTAATTCTGGGTTTGGCTTTAGCGGCTTTAGTCGCCACGATCGCCATTGTTCCCAGTTTGGGACGAGTATTTTTACCTGAGTTTCAGGAAAAGTCTATGGTCAATTCGATGGTGTTGTTCCCTGGCGTATCTTTGGAGATGACCAACCGAGCAGGCATGGCTCTGTATAATTCTCTTCAGGATAATCCCCTGTATGAATGGGTACAGGTACGGGCGGGACGTGCCCCAGGAGATGCGGATGGAGCCGGAGTGAGTATGGCTCATGTGGATATTGAACTGAGCGATCTAGCTCTGAATAACAGAGAAGCGAGCGTACAAGCGTTACGGGAAGAGTTCTTAAAGTTACCTGGGGTCGCTCCCAATATTGGAGGTTTTATTTCGCACCGTATGGATGAAGTATTATCGGGAGTCAGAAGTGCGATCGCCATTAAAATCTTTGGCCCGGATTTGATTGAACTGCGTCAGATTGGCGAACAGGTGCGAGATGCGATCGCCCCCATTGAGGGAGTAGTAGATTTACAACTCGAACCTCAGTTACCCATCCGACAAGTCCAAATCCATTATGACCGCACAGCAGCGGCTGATTATGGATTGCAGATGGCAGATATTTCTGAGGTTGTCGAAACAGCACTCAATGGTCGAGTTGTTGCACAAGTGCCGGAAAATCAGCAATTCATTAATATTACCGTTGGTTTAGCTGAATCAGACCGCAATAATCTAGATGCCATTCGTGCCATTGCAATTTCTACCCCCACAGGAGAAACTATCGCCCTAGGCGATGTCGCTCAAATCGATTATGGCATGGGAGTTAATGTCGTCAATCGAGAAGATGTGTCGCGCTTAATCGTTGTTTCTGCGAATGTCGCAGAACGGGACTTAGGCAGTGTGGTTGGTGATATTCAAGCCACGATTCGGAAAACTATACCATTACCTAAAGGCTACTTTATTCAATATGGCGGTCAGTTTGAAGCCGAACAAAATGCAAGTAATAATCTTTTGATCTACAGCATCTTAGCTACAATTATTATTTCCATTTTGATGTTTTTCTCGGTTAAATCTTTTCCTGCAACCCTCGGGATTATGATTAATTTACCCTTGGCTTTGGTGGGTGGAATTATTGCCATTATTTTGAGTGGTGGTGTAATGTCTATCGCCTCTCTGATTGGCTTTATTACCTTATTCGGGGTCTCTGTCCGCAATGGCTTATTGTTGGTAGATAACTACAATCAGAAAGCCTCTCAAGGCATGGGTTTGAAAGAGGTGATTGTTAAGGGGTCTTTAGACCGAGTCAACGCGATTTTAATGACAGCACTGACTTCAGCTTTGGGGATGTTGCCCTTGGCGATCGCCTCTGGTGCGGGAAATGAAATCCTCCAACCTTTGGCAATTGTCGTTCTAGGAGGATTGTTTACCTCTACAGCCTTAACGTTGTTGGTGATTCCAGCCCTCTATGCCCAATTTGGTAAATGGTTGATGCCTAAATATTCCTCATCTACCCTCAAGAGTTGGGTGAGCGAGCATGAAAAATCACTTTTAGAACGGTTGTAATATAGTAGGGGAAGAAAGAGTTAGAACACTTTCTATTGCCGATTCCCTTTTGCTGCCCGAAGCCCTGTAAGCTCCGATCTCGATCGCCTGCAATGGCTATCGAGATCACATCTGGGTTATCTCTAATCTCACAAAACAGATGTCGATCTTGTCACGGTCAAATGCTGGGAGATCGGGGAAGATAGAAGCATCGATAAATAAAGTCTTTTGCCCTATACGATCATGTTTACTCCCACCACGACTCTCCAACCCCTTATCCAATTCTTGCAACGCGATCTAGAACTGCCAGCAACCTCAATTCGCTTGGCGTTGCGCCATCATGATAGTAGCCCCAGCTTATTGCCAATGACCCTATGGCAATATGGATTGATTACCTTAGAGCAACTCGATAAAATCTATGATTGGCTCTTTTCACAAGCCTAAGGGAGAGCGATCGCCTTAAATTTGCCGTAAAATTAGCTAATCAGCCAATTCGACCACTAATATAGTCTGCTGTCTGCTTATTCTTGGGTTGAGAAAAAATTTCTTCAGTTTTGCCAAACTCCATCATTTCTCCCAAATACATGAACGCCGTATAATCTGAAAACCGTGCCGCTTGCTGCATACTGTGAGTCACAATCAAAATCGTTACTTGAGTTTTCAATTGGCTCATCAGTGCTTCTACACTATCTGTGGCGATCGGATCTAACGCCGAAGTCGGTTCATCAAACAAAATAATCTCCGGATTAGTGACCAACGCACGAGCAATACACAATCGTTGTTGTTGTCCTCCCGAAAGATTATAAGCAGAATCATGAAGACGATCTTTAACTTCATCTAAAAGAGCTGCTCCTTGCAGAGCCTCCTCAACCTTTTCATCCAAAGTACTCCGCTTACGAATACCGCGCACTCGCAGCCCATACGCCACATTCTCATAAACAGACTTCGGAAATGGATTCGGTTTTTGAAACACCATACCCACCCGCATTCTGACTTCAATGGGATCGATATTGCGTCCTAAAATATTCACGCTATCTAGCTTAATCACTCCCTCATAACGATTCCCTGGATACAAATCATGCATTCGATTGAAACAACGCAACAAGGTTGTTTTCCCACATCCAGAGGGGCCGATAATTGCGGTAACTCTCTTTTCAGGAACGTGTAAACTAATCCCTTTAAGAGCATGGACAGAGCCATAATAAAAATTGAGGTTTTCTACTTCTGCTTTGAAGCTCACCTGATTCGCTTCTGGCTCTCCAGAAGCAGAGGAGTTAGATTTACGAAACTTTTCTGGTGTGTAATCTACCATTTGATTCCTCTACGAAAACGATACCGCAAATAAATTGCCAGACTATTCATGGCTAAAGTCATCAATGTCAGAACGGTTCCTGCGGCGGCTGCATTCACTTGAAATTCAGGATTAGGACGCGATACCCAGTTAAACATTTGAATGGGCATCACGGTAAACGGTGCTTGTAACCAAGCCAATGAAATAAATGGGAATTCACTCTTAACAGGAGAATCGGGTAAAAACGCAATAAACGTTAAAGCACCAATGGTAATCAATGGAGCGGTTTGTCCAATCGCTCGCGATAGCCCAATAATAATTCCTGTGAGAATACTACCAAAGGAATAGGGTAAAATGTGATCCCAAATAACTTGCCATTTACTTGCCCCGAGTCCATAGGCTGCTTCTCTTAAACTATTGGGGATAGCGCGGATGGATTCGCGAGTGGTGACAATAACTACTGGTAAAATTAACAAAGAAAGGGTTAATCCGCCAGTGAGAACTGTTTGCCCCAATTGCAGTTGATAAACAAATAATCCTAGGGCCAATAATCCATAGATAATAGAAGGGACTCCAGCTAGATTGGTGACATTAATTTCAATAATGTCGGAAATCCAATTTTTGGCAGCATATTCTTCTAGATAAATTCCAGAAGCGACTCCTAGAGGAACAGCCGCACAGGCAGTTACCAACATTACTAAGCTCGTTCCGACCCAAGCAGATAAAATCCCAGCTTGTTCGGGTTTTCGACTGGGAAATGAGATAAAGAATTCTGGGGTGATCCGGGCAGCGCCATCCATGGCCATGGCAATGGTCAAGGAGAAGAGAACGATTACGGCAATAAAAATTACCAGTAATCCGAGAACACCAAAGAGGCTATTAATCAGTTGACGCTGCTGAATATTAGCCCTAATACTTTGTACGTTTTCGCTTTGTAGAGTTTCCTGAGCCATACTATTTTACTAAGTTACTAAGTTTAATAGATTTCTCGATAATATTTGGACAAAAAGTGTCCAATAATATTCAAGGTTAAAGTCATGAGAACTAGGGTTAATCCAGCGGCAAAAATAGTTTGATATTCTAGGGTTCCGTGGGGTAGATCTCCCATGCTGACACTAGCAATGTAGGCGGTGATGGTTGCACCTTCTTCTAAGGGGTTTAGAGTTAAGGTGGGTTGAATTCCAGCGGCGATCGCCACAATCATGGTTTCGCCGACTGCCCGCGATACTCCAAGGATATAGGAGGAGCTAATGCCAGAAATTGCCGCCGGAAAGACAACTCTCAGAGCGGTTTGCAGGCGGGTTGTTCCCATGGCATAAGACCCTTCTCGTAAACCGATGGGAACGGCACGCATGGCATCTTCACTAATGGAGCTAATAAAGGGGGTAATCATGATTCCCATGACTAAGCCCGCACTGAGCATATTAAAGATGGGAAGCGTGGGGATGATTTTTTGCAGTAGTGGGGTAACAAACAGGAGCGCAAAATATCCGTAGACCACAGTGGGAATGGCGGCTAAAAGCTCTAAGCACGGTTTAACGATTTCTCTCAGACGAGGGTGGGCAAATTCACTGAGGTAAATCGCAGCAACGGTTCCTAATGGAATGGCAACCATCATGGCAATGCCTGCGGTGACTAAGGTTCCTGATAGGAGCGACAAAATACCATAACGGGCTTGTTCTCCAAACAAAGGAGTCCATTCAGGTGCAGTGAGGAATTCAACAAGGGAAACTTCTTCAAAAAAGGATAAGGATTCTTTGGTCAGGAGAAAGAGAATAGAGATAGTGGTCGCAACCGTCGAGCAAGCTGCCAGAAATAGGATAAACTCAATGGCTTTCTCTCGGAAGATACGAGTTCTTCGGGTAGAGTATGGGATGCTGTTAGATAGGGAAATGGGGCGATCGCTCATTATTTGATAGTGCTTCGCGCTGGTAATGGGTAATAGCGAATGGGCCGTTGCGAATAAACACACAACGGTAGGAGTAATAATAAAATTACTCCTACCCATCATAAATCAAGCAGAATTATAATCCAGCTCTTAAGGGAACTCGACCCGTTTGACGACTGGTAAAACGATTTTGTGCACTGCTGTAATCACTATTGGGCAGGGCAACATAGCCGACTTCAGCAGAAAACTTAGAGGCAGTTTGTAGATAGTATTCTACAAAAGCTTTGACTTCAGGTTTATCAGCAGCAGCCTTATTCACATAGATGTAAATGGGACGAGAGAGTGGACTATAACTCCCATTATTCACCGTAGTTGTGGTAGGAGCTACTCCATTAATTTTCAGGGACTTGAGTTTGTCGGTGTTTTCTTTATAGTAGGCTAAACCAAAATAGCCGATCGCATTGGGATTATTTTGAATCCCACGGACTAAAACATTATCATCTTCACTACCCGAGAAGTCCGAACGAATGTCCTGGTCATCTAAAATCGCTTCTTTGAAATAGTCATATGTCCCGGAATCTAACCCAGGGCCATAGAGCTTAAAGTCGCTGTTAGGCCAGCTCGAACGAATTTGATTCCACTTGTTGATTCCCTGTCGTTGGGATTGGGAGAGCCACATTTTTTGCAGTTCATCAACTTTAATATCACTGACAGCGGTGTTCTGTTTAGACACAACTATAGTAATGGCATCGTAAGCAACGGGTAATTCGATATACTCAACTCCTGCTTGTTTACAGGCTTGTTGTTCCGATGGCTTAATCGGACGAGACGCATTAGAAATATGAGTCTGTACTGAGGGGTTTGTGGAGCAAAACTTTTTGAAACCGCCACCCGTTCCAGACACACCGACAGTAACTCTAGCATTATTGGGATTACTGGAATTATTTGACTTTTGGAATTCTTCTGCCACAGCTTCAGTAATCGGGAATACCGTACTGGAGCCATCAATTTTGATGGTTGGCCGGCTTTGAGATTGCACGACTGATCCACTTAGGCTGATTGTGACTGCTATAAGTGAAAAAATACTGAACAATGAAATGGGACTGCGTAGTAATTTCATAGAACTCCGAGACTCAATAGAGTGAGTGGTTATCGCTTTTTGCAATCTACTGGAATTTTGAAACTTTCATGTAAATTAATCAATAACATTAATTTAAGAAAAAGTTAATCCTATCGAAGTTATAGGTAGAGATATGGATGACCGAGTGGGTGGGAACGCCTAAAATACAAGGGAATAATTTGTCATTCGTGAAGTTATACAGATGTTAATCTTGCTTAAAATCTTAAGGTTTGTATAAGGTTTGTTGTTCTCGCTAGAGTAACAGAAGAGAGATTATGTACCACAGGACTATTCACTACTCCCTAGCGTGAAAGACTGTATTAACGCCAGTTTTAGATAAGCTCAAACCCTTATTCTCTCATTGACGAATCCCTACTCTTTCGTCACATCAGCCGCAAAACGCCCTTAACCAACGCTGACGTTTATTAGCGTTGACGCAATTGATTTCGAGAATGAGAAGCTACATTACTACAATTTAAATACTCCGCACTGCAAGGATCGATCGGCTGCCCATACACCCCAGGGGGATAGACTTCAAAATGCAAATGGGGGCCGGTTGATTGTCCAGTATTTCCCACTAAACCAATGGTGTCGCCCTGACGCACTTGCATTCCTTCACGGACTAAAATTTTTGATAGATGGGCGTAAAGAGTGCGTGTACCATCGGCATGTAATAGGGCAATGGTTAACCCTCCGTTTCCAGCCGATTCTTTGGCAAAGGTTACTTTACCATCTGCGGTTGCCCTGACTGGAGTACCGATGGGAGCCACAAAATCAACACCTACATGGAGTTCTCTGCCCCATCTGCCGGTGGTACGCCATCCATAACCGGAGGACATTCGAGCATTTTCTAGGGGATAAAGCCAGGTTGTTTGGCTAGGAGCTTGATTTTGAGGTTCTTCCAGGGAGGAGGGAGGAGAAACCCAAGCCCGATCGCCATTTTCTGTTGGATTTTCGGTTCGATTTTCCCATGGATTCCGGGGTTCTAGAGAGGGTTGTGGAAATCGACCCTCTGGCACTCGAGTGGTCGATAAGCCTCCTGTGGTGGGAATTACACCATCAGCACCAATGGCAAAATGGGAAAAGACTTGATACCCTCGATCTCTTAAGGGAAGAACAATAGAAGCCATACTTTGCCCATCAGTTAGGGCTTGTAAACCCTCGACTGCTTCTTGTTGGCTTCCTGATTGTTGAAATAAATGACACGCTTGCATCTGATGCTTGGGAATTCCTGTGAGGCGGCTAATTTCAGGAATATCTCGATCTTGGGTATTTTGAATAAAGATAAATCGGTTATTTAAGGTACAGGTGTTTGTGGTAGATGACGACAAACCCCAGCTTTGGGCCATCGATTTTTGTTGAGGAATGAATACACGGGTTAAGGGTAAGAGGGCGATCGCCAATCCTAATATAGCCAAGTGCATACTTATTTTCATCATTATTCCTCCCAAGACCCAAAGATCCAAACGATTGCGTTAATCTTAGATTGAAGACTTATCTTATCGGCTCTTTCTATGCCAAGGGTGAGTATTCCGGATATTTTAAATAACTAACCATTAATAATTAACAATTATTAATGGTTAAGGGTTAACTATCAACAACCACAGTACCTTTATGAGTCGTTTTGACCCATTTTAAGGTTTTGGGACGTACCGCAATCCGGGCAGATGTACTAGCCACAATTAAGAGCCAATGGAGCATATAGATAGTTCCTCTCAAGGTTTGCCAGAGCAGCGTGGGCAAACTCGATACCGCGCCCTTGACTCGATTAACCCGACGAATCCCTTGAACCATAGCAATTACAGACATGCCGACCATCAGAGTTGTCATGGGACTATAAACCGGCAGCCGATTTTTGGCGATCGCCATCAAACAATCCGGAATTGCCGCATTGGGGATAAAATATTGCATAATCCAAAATATCAACATATCCCAGATCTTCATCCAGGGCATCCGCTTACTAAAAATCAACCGCCAATAATCCATATACCGTTGATATCCCCCCTCTGCCCAGCGATTGCGCTGATGCCATAGGGCTAAAGCGCTGGTAACCCCTTCTTCCTGGACGGGAGGATCGAGGATAAAGTCTACATCCCACTGTTCCAAATGCAGGCGTAGGGTTAAATCCAAATCATCGGTAATGGTCTCTTCATTCCATCCCCCACATTGTTCGAGTGCCGTGCGTCGGACAAATTGACCATTTCCTCGTAACTCTCCAATCCCTCCTAAGGCAATTCGTTGTTGCTGGAAATAGGAATCGAGGGCCATTTCCGAGGCTTGGCTGTGAGTCCAAACATTCACCGGAGCATTAGCGATCGCCTTTTGCAGTTGAATTGCTCCCACCTCCTGGCGATCGAACCCAGGTAAAACGCGTCGTAATAAATCTGGCGCAACTTGGGCATCTGCATCAAAAACCGCCAGTACCTCACCTCGAGTTAAGGGTAATACCTGATTGAGCGCTCCAGATTTACCCCCAGTTGCTTCAGCCGAGCGTCGCATCACCCGCAGATGGGGATACTCTTGGCAAAGACTTTCCAACACTTGGGGGGTGCGATCGCTACTATTGTCATCAATCACCCAAACTTCATAGTGGTCTAAGGGATAGTCCTGAGTACAGAGCATCTTGACCAAAGGTGCAATCACCCGTTCCTCATTTTTGGCCGCTACTAACAAAGACACTAAAGGCACATCAGAGGGAGAGTCCAGATCCAGGGGTTCTAAAGGGCTTCTGGGTTTAGCCGTTAAAACTCGAATGGCATGAATTCCCATGAGGGCAACCATTCCCCAAATCAGCCACAAACCCCAAGAGAGCAAATGTAGGGCGATCGTCCCACTCCAAATCACAATTAATAACACCGCTGCTTTCCGCCTGCGGCCTTCATAGACAATCTGATCGAAACAGGACGGGCTTATGTCCTGCTGCACGAAATCTCTGGAGGTGGTTTGAACGACTTGAGGATCGCTATCAGGGATGTTCTGGCGATCGCCGATAGAATTGGACTTCTCCGACATAAGGTTATGGAGGCTTTTATCCTGACTGAATATTTGTATTGATCCCCTCTGAGACCAGAGAGGATGTGCTTTATTTTGACATACTCCCCAGCCTCCGCTTCGCTAAAGGCTGGAGATTCTCATTTATTCCAGGTTTCTGACGAGATCACTTACTTGATTGGGTTTCCCCTCACAAGCCGAGGTGAGACTCTCCCCTGGCGTTCCTTCTGAATCAGAAGCGGTTTCTGCTTGCCCAACAGTACCGTATTGAGTCCAATTTTCACCCAATTTCTTCATACCTTTGTGCAAAATGTTCATCGCCGCCGCTGTATCTCGGCACACTTCCAATTTGCAAGTTGGGCACGAAGAGTTCTCGTGCTTAACGATTTTTTGACTCTCTGTCCACACTGGGGACAATCTTGACTGGTGAATTTGGGATCTACTGCGATTACCGCTTTATCCCAAATCTTGCCATAGTATTCGAGCCATTGGGTGAACTGATACCACCCGGCATCAGAAATCGACTTAGCTAAGTGGTGATTTTTACCATATTGGCTATTTTCAAATCCTCATAGACAATCACATCGTGATTCGTGAACTACGCACCGAGCCGTCTTTATTGCCCAGTCTTTACGCTGTCTTTGGATTTTCAAATGAAGCTTACCTAGTCGTTTCCTGGCATCATGGTAATTATTGGATTGAGGCTTTTGCCCTTTCACCAACTTTCTTGACAGCCGCCGTTGCCGTTTCTTTCGCCGTCTTTCTAATTTCCTTAGATATTGCGGATAAATCACACAATTGTCATTTTGATCTTTGAAGAAATATTTCAATCCAAGGTCTAGTCCAATCACTTCTCCGGTATAATTTCCCGTCTCTTTGCGAGTGGCATCAAAGAGAAATTGTGCATAATATCCATCTGAATCTACAAACGACTCGAACTCGGTTTATCTTGAGAGTAAACAGATCCTTGCGAGTCTCTTTGTTACAGAAGAGAGAAAATTTGCCGGCTTTGAATCCATCAGTGAACGTGATTGATTTGCGATCTTCAGATAGGAACCAACCGCTCGTCTTATATTCAACGGATCTCGTGTGTTTTTTGAATTTATAAAAGCTTGATATTGAGCTTTGGAACCTAATAAAAGTTTTGTTTCTCTAACTATCATTCTTTGATTTTACCACAGGTTTTCGTGGATAAACCAAGATTTCTAAAAGCCGTCCTGGAAGGACGGAGCTTTAAACCCAATTCTTTGGTAGGATAAACTGGAGAATCCTTATTGTTAAGACCGGGCGTGTAAGTACAACTTTTATGACTACTGATCTCAGTGCCATTGAACCTGCCCAAGGCGGAGTTATCGGCGTTTATCAGCCTTACTACCAAGGTGGTAAGCGGGCGGCCTTACCCTATGCCATAGGTTTGTATGAAAAAACTTCGTTGGAAGGGGAACGCCGGATTGAAAGAGGAGAGAGTATTCCTTTTCTAGCCACTTGGTTTATTGTCTCGAAACTCCCCGCAGATGAGACGGTCTGTCGGATGCAGTTTGATGGTCAGTCAGAGCTGACGTATGAGGTGAAGCTGCCCAATCATGAATTTATTGAGTTTTTGATTGAGTTGTATGTGACTTGGCGAAGAACGAAAACGGTTGATTTTTCGCAAACGTTCTACCGAAAACTATTACGATTAGATGACTAAGGATTAATGATGCTTAAACAGTTGGGAGTGCGTGCGTGACCGGTATTAGTCAATATCTGCTGATAGGTTCCCTAGAATCTTACAGTGGTAAGTCAGCAAGTTTATTAGGCATTGGGGCACAACTGAAAAAGCGAGGCTGGGATATCGCCTATGGTAAGCCCTTATCTACTGGACATAGAAAGCTGATGGGTAAAGGGATGGATGAAGATGGCTCTTTTATTGCTCAGATTCTAGAGTTACCGAGCGATCGCCTCTATCCAACGTTAATCTCAATGGATTGCCAGACCATTGAAGAGCGATTAACTCAGACTAATCCAGATAATCCCCAGGTCAGTTTGGCACAACATTATCCGACTGCACCTGATCGGTTGGTGCTGTTGGAAGGACCAGGAACTCTCGATGAGGGGAGATTATTCGGTTTGTCTTTAGCACAGATGGCCGATCAACTCTCAGCCGGAATTCTGTTAGTGATTTCCTTTGAGGCACAACAGATTATCGATCAGGCCCTTTCAGCGAAAGAGCGTTTGGGCGATCGCCTCCTCGGTATTGTTGTCAACGATATTACGGAAGACTTTATCGAGCGATTTCCCCAAGACTATGTGCCCTATTTAGAATCTCAGGGTATTCCCATCCTTGGCCAACTGCCTCGGAGTAATTTATTGCGAAGTATTAGCGTGCGGGAATTGGTCGATCGTCTAGAGGCAACCGTGCTATGTCGAAGCGATCGCCTAGATTTGATGGTCGAAAGCTTACGCATTGGAGCGATGAATGTCAATTCAGCTCTGAAATATTTCCGTAAAGGACAAAATATGGCAGTGGTCACGGGGGGAGATCGCACGGATATTCAATTGGCTGCCCTAGAAACCTCAACCCAATGTTTAATCCTCACAGGTCATCTCTCTCCCTCAGAATTAATTATTAGTCGAGCTGACGAGTTGGAAATTCCCATCCTTACGGTAGACCTCGACACTTTGACCACTGTGGAAATCATTGATAATGCCTTCGGCACAGTTCCCCTTCACGAGCCAGTCAAAGTCAAGTGTATTTGTGAGTTAATCGCTGCCCACTTTGACTTAGACCGACTTTTAGGTTACCTCGCCTAGATAGGAGATGGGGAAGAGGGGGAGCATGGGGAGGATGGGGGGACAGGAAGATATGGAGACACTCCAAACACGGAGATAAGGTCCGATTGCTAAAGCGCATATTGCCCCCAAATTCACCTCAAATTCAAATTATCTGCTAGAATAACTCCGTTGTAGCGCCTAGTTGTTATTGGCATTGAGTCAATCCTTAGAAATTCCTAAACTTGATACCCTAGAGCAAGAACTGGCAACAATCCAGCAAACCGGATCGAAGCGGCTGGCCATACTCGGTTCTCGCCATGTTCCCATAACTCATCAACATCTGATTGAAACGATGAGTTACTCCTTGGTTCTATCGGGAAACAATATCATTACCTCGGGAGCAACAGGGACGAATTTTGCTTCAGTCCGAGGAGCAATGCGAGCCGATCCTAACTTGCTGACTGTGATTTTACCCCAAAGCTTAGACCGTCAACCCAGAGAATCTCGGCAACTCCTCGAACAAGTCATTCACTTGGTAGAAAAACCGGAGAACAATGAATTATCTCTGGCTGAAGCGAGTTCTCTGTGTAATGCAGAAATTATTACCCGATGTCAGCAACTGATTTGTTTTGCCTTCCATGATAGTACGACCTTACTGCAAACTTGCCGTGATGCGGAAGAGCAACGTAAAGTGGTAACCTTGTTTTATTTTGATTGATGATCGTGAGGTGATGGGTTTGTCCGTTTCTGTCTCTGCTCTGTTACTCTATGCGATCGCTGGAGCAGCTTTTTTAATCTATTTTCCCTTTTTTTGGGTCGCCTATGCTCGGTTTCAAGGGGGGATGCAGTATTTAGAAACCCCGAGAGCGCTGGCCGATCAATTGCCCGATTATGCGAAACGTGCCAATTGGGCCCACCAGAATTCCATTGAAGCGTTTATGATTTTTGCCGCTGCTGCGGGTATGACCTATGCGACTGGGGTAGACTCCATGGTGGCAGCTTATGCGGCTGGAGTATTCTTGATCGTTCGTGGATTGTATAGTATCTTTTATATTCTCAATATTCCCTTGGGGCGATCGCTTATGTTTGGAATTGGATCTTTATGTAGTCTGACTCTGTTTGCCTTAAGCTTGCTTCAAGTGAGTATCTAAATTTTGGTTTTCCCCGGAATGGGGGATAGGCTAAGTGTGTTCGCTAGTGTTTGATTATTCCTATGGCTTCTTCCTATTCTTTTGATGTAGTTAGTGACTTTGATGAACAAGAGCTAGTTAATGCTCTAGACCAAACGCAACGGGAAATTAAATCGCGTTATGACTTAAAAGACTCAAAGACGATGGTAGAATTGGTGGACAAAACTACAATTACCATCAATACAGATAGTAATTTAACGCTAGAGTCAGTCTCTACCATTTTGCGGACTAAAGCTGCCAAGCGTAACCTATCCTTGAAAATTTTCCAATTTGGGGATATCGAGGCCGCTGGAGGCAACCGAGTTCGTCAGGAAATTAAGCTTCAGCGTGGTATCGATCAGGATTTAGGCAAAAAGATTAATAAGCGCATTCGGGATCAATTTAAGAAGGTACAAGCATCGATTCAAGGGGATTCTTTGCGAGTTTCATCGAAATCTAAGGATGAATTGCAACAGGTGATGCAAATGTTGAAACAGGAAGATTTACCCGTAGCTGTGCAGTTTACCAATTATCGTTAGTTTGGGTAATGGGTAATATCCGTGTCTCCCAATTCCCCCATTTCCCCTATTCAATGATAATTTCCACACGACGATTGCGTTGTCGTGTAGAGTCAGAGTCATTGGGGGCTAAAAACTGAGTTTCTCCATAACCAACTCGGAGAAAATGGTAGCCATCTCCTAATCCAATATAGAGATATTCATAGACTGATTCGGCTTGTTGTAAGGAGAGTTCTAGGTTTTCTTGGGCATCCCCTAAATTATCGGTATAGGCGTTAATTTGAATGGTGGAATTGGGGAAATTGCGTAATTCAGCGATAATGCTATTGAGTAAGTCTGATTGTTTGGAATTTAGGGTAGTGCGATCGCCTTCAAAGAGCAAGTCACTCGGTAGCGTTACCATGAAACTCTTGCGGGAAGCGTAACCCGATGGACTGGATAATTGCTGCTCTAGTAAGCTCAGACGGGTCTGAATCGGTTTTTGGACTAAGGGTTGATTGAGTTGAAGTTCCAACTCGGTGAGACGCTCCTCCAAGGTGGTTAAGTCTTCTTGCAGTTGGTTTAAATCTTCTAGAGCTTGCTGACGCTGCTCTGCACTAACCGAAGGTAAGGTCGCTGAGGAACGAAATTGCCACCATTGAGCATTGAGGGGATTAAACGGTTGCTCAAACACCCGTTCAATCAAGGGCATTTGTGGATAGGGATCGGGGTAAAAGAAGGCAATGATAATACCCACTAGAAAGGCAATAGAGCTACTCACCCCTAGCAACAACAGACGAAATATCGTCACTAAGAGAAACGTAACAACCGTTCTCTGGGGAGTAGGAGTAGGATTGGGAGAATCAGATGCTTCAGTCACAGATAGGTTATCCACAATCAACCGAATGTGTTATTAGGGACTCAGATCGAAAGACCACAAAAATCGTACCGTAAGGAAGGCGATCGCGGCCAGAACACAAAGAAATTTTAAATCTCTTGAAGATCCCTTCCTTTTAAAGCCTAATCCCTTGTACCCTAGTAGAGACAGGAAGGACTTATACTCCTCACTGGGGCTTTGCTTCTCACACATCCCCCATTCGCGAGCTTGAAGTTCAATGCCTAAATTCCCATGGAGCCTAAAATCGCTCTTACCCAAACCCTCCGTGCTGCTGTTAGCACTTTTACTGCTGCTGCTGCCTAAATTTGCAATGGCTGAGACCATTTCAGATTCGGCCTCTGGTAATTCTACCCCTGAAGCTGCTGCAAACCCCATGAATCCAAGTTCAGAATATAGCGATCCCCTCGATAGTCCCTATCCCATCCCCTGGAGTTGGGTCATGAATACCCACGCAGAAGTTTCTTCAACCCAAGGTTCAGGACTTCGCTATTATCGGACTCCTTCCTTGGTCTCTCCAGATGGTCAATATGCAGCCTATAGTCGGATTCAGTTTCAGATCCGATCGCAACTGCATTCAAGTCGAGTCACGAGTGTGATGTTTTTGGAGAATTTGCAAACCGGTAATCTAGAGGTCGTGACGGCTAGTTCTCCTTTGGCCAATAATCCGTTTGATGGGAACCCAGAAGTGCAATTGCCCGGGGTGATTACCATGTTAGTACCCGTGTCTTGGTCGGAATTGGGCGATCGCCTCTTGGCGCGGCAGTTTGAAGGAGTGTTTAGTTCGTCTACAGTATCGGATTATGCCGTAATTTGGAACCGTCATCTCAATGAGACGAAAACGGTAGCCCCAGCCCAAGTGAATTATAGCCATGCTGTATTGCTCGGTTGGTCGGCCAATAATGCCAATCATGTGCTATTTAGAGCCGGTATTCTCGGAGATGAGAATTGGCCCATGTGGGCAGTCAATCCAGAAGGGAAAACGCTACTGGCAACCGGCGATCGGCCTCAGACCTTTGGTCGTTCGGTCGCTGAAGCTTGGGCTGGCCCGCAAGCGCACTATCATCGTTAGCTGGCTCAGGGAATTCCCTAATACCTTAAGAGCTATTAGAGAGTGATTTGGATTCCTCCTCTGTCATTTTCCGAGATTCCCACGAATTTGCCTTAAAGTGCAAATCGTTGTTATAGAGTGCAGTGTAATCGTTTCGTGCATCAATAAATAACTGAACTTGCGTTCTTGCCCAGAACAAAAGGCTTTAATTTACCTCATAAGAGCGAAGAGTGTTGTATTGCAGCCAGCGATCGCTCATGAAAGAATCAGGATTGGACTCTCATTTTTCGGAGACTGACAGAAGAAGGATCATACTATAGTCGTTTTAATTAAGATTGGGACAATCATGATGGGTTTACAACTCGAACGACTGTAGGAGTAAACGCCATTTGCTCTTACCGTTGTGTCCCATCCTTAATTAAAATAACTATATTTCCCCTAAATAGTCTCTTACAGCGCTTTGCTTGCGTTATGAGAGACAGTGTTGAATCCTCAAAGCTTGTACCAAAAGCCTATTCCCTATTCCCTAGCGAGAAGCGCTATAACTCTCAACTAGCCAATAGGTCTTCATTTCTCCTTTCCCCTTTACCGAAATGATGCCCCGTTCTTCAAACTGAAAACGGTCTTTTAACACCTCATAAACCTGATGGCTGACATGAATTCTACCGGCAGTTCCTGAAGATTCCATGCGCGAGGCAGTATTCACGGTATCGCCCCATAAATCATAACTAAACTTGCGGACTCCAATGACTCCAGCAACCACTGGTCCGGTGTGGATACCAATGCGAATTTGTAGAGCTTCCCCATTTTCTAGGGTAAAGTCTTGCATCACTTTCTGCATGTCTAACGCCATGGCTGCCATAGCTGCGGCATGATCGCTTTGGGGAATGGGTAGTCCGCCAACCATCATATAGGCATCCCCAATGGTTTTGATCTTTTCTAATCCATGTTTTTCGGCTAAATGGTCAAAATTGGAAAACATTTCATTCAGGCAATTAACCAAATCAATGGGAGCTAGACGAGCGGATAAGGTGGTAAAGCCGACGATATCGGAAAATAAGATAGTGACGGATTCAAAGTATTCGGCGATCGCCTGAGTCTCTTGCTTGAGTTTCTCTGCGATCGCCTCTGGTAGAATATTCAGCAATAATTCTTCTGATTTCTCCCGCTCTCGACGCAAATCTGCGGTTCTCTTTTCTACCCGTAACTCTAATTCCTGATTACTTCTTTCCAGGGCACCAAAAGACTCTTGAAGTTGGGAAGCCATTTGATTAAAAGAGTGGGCTAAGATTTTCACCTCTTGCACCCCTCTGACTTCCACATTCTGGGCTAAAGTATCATTATTACAACGACTTAATGCAGCTTTCGCTAACTTCTGAGAGCCGTCAATAAGCTGCATAATGGGTTCGCTAATCCAATGGGCACTCATCCAGCCAAACCCAGTCGCAACCAGGAGAGCCAGGACACATAGTTGAATCGTGCGGCGGGTATTAGCGTGAATTTGACCCATAAAATCAGACTCTGGAACCACCACTACAATTAACCAATCTAAGCCCAACTTATCTTGATAGGGCGAAACTTGCACAAAGGAGCGATCGCTAGACTGGCCAAAATTCAGTTGTTTTACCTCTTCGATGCTCTCTAACTGTCTCTCCTGCATCAAAAACTCGGCCGTTTCTCGAATTAAGCGATCGGAACTTTCACGAGCCATTAATCGTTGTGGATTTTTGCCTCCTGCACCTAAGAGAAAAGGTGGAACAGTGCTTGAACTCGCTACTAGAAGACCGGATCGCTCAATGATAAAAATTTTGCCAGAGGGACTGACTTTAATGGTGGATAAAAACTTACTCATGCCACTGAGAACCAAATCCACCGCCATCACACCACCCATACTGCCATCAGCATTCAAAAATAACTCAGAGGCGGTAATTCCCAGAGCGCCATAACGAAACAAATAAATATCACTCCACGTCCCGGCTCTGGATTCGAGTGCTGCTTGATACCAGGGTCTTTGGCGAGGATCGTAGGGATCTGTTTCGCGAATGAGATTCTGGCGATCGCCGTTTTCTGAGAGTGCATAGAAGCGCCCAATCCGATCGCCTTCTCCCAGCACTTCCTTAACAATTAAGCTTTGATCCGCCTCTCGACTAATGGCAAAATAACCGCCATTGGGTTTACCGAGATAGAGTTCTCGCAACCTCGGGAAAAGCTGAATTTGTTGCCAAAAATGGTTTTGTAGTTGCTGAATATTATCCTCATTCAGTTTACCCGCTTCTATTGCCTGACGATTAACCTGATTAATCCGAGGCGGTTCTTGTAGATAATCGGTGAGATGTTGTTGCGTTCGTTTTGTAACTTCATCCCGTAACTGACCGGCTAGTTCATTCACCGCTTGTTGTCCATTACGCCAAGATAGATACCCAGTAATTCCCACAGCGGCGGAAATTTGCACAATAAAAGGCACAATTAAAACGGCACGCAGGGAAAGCTGATTAGATACCCCTCTTCTGTCACTCTCCGGTTTCTTCTATTATTAATAATTTCCAGAGCTAAGGTATACTCAGTGATACAGGGTGTGGCGATCTCATTTTTGCCCATATGCATACTCTTGGGAATTGATA
>NZ_JAGHZH010000144.1:0-11321 GCF_017746885.1 Roseofilum sp. SBFL
CGAGCTACATGTTTCCGAAGTGTTAACTCTCCATCCATCGTCTACTCTACTCTTCAGCTCTTTACCTTCCCTCTTATTCTAGCCCTCTTTCGGCAGAGTGACAAAAGAGGGCTACAGCGCTTTGCGCTGTTATGAGGGACAGTGTTGAATCCTCAAAGCTATGTACCAAAAGCCTATTCCCTATTCCCTATTCCCTATTCCCTAGCGCAAAGCGCTATAATGATTGACCGGTTAATGAGAAGCCTGAGTTAGAGCTTTGGCTTGTAAGATTAAATCCTGATCTTGGGCACAGATCTCCCCTCCTTTGCGATCGCCTAATTGGTCTAACGCCAACAGAGAAGCATACTTAAGATCGAAGATCGATGTTTTCAGGGCCTCATGTAACAGGGGAATAGCTTCTGTTGCACCTAAATTTCCTAGGGAGATCGCCGCAGCCGCCCTAGATTTTTGGAATTGAGGAGCTTCATTGTGCAAGGCTTCCACCAGTAAATCATAGGCAGGTGAGTACCCTAGCCATCCCAAGAGTTTAACCACATGATAATGAGCGCCATAATCATTATTTGCTTTCTCAGCAAATGTGGCTAATAACGCTTCTGGTGCCTCTTTTGGGTAGGTGTGCAGGAGGGTATAACTGGCTAAATAACAGCGCCCAAAATCCGTACTATAGAGTTCATTAATCGCAAACTCTATGCTCGGGGTTTGATCATATTCGTGGACAAATTCTAGGGTATCTGGATGATCTCGGATGACCTGGTCAAAATACGGTTCGACCTCGGAAAAGGTAAATTTCTGGGCAGCAATTCCACTTTGAGCCAGATGTTTAATCCCCCGCAGACGAAATACAATGGAAACTGGACATTGGACAATTCTGGGCAGAGCTGGATAATAATAAGTATCCATTAAATCTTGGATGCAAGCTCGGCGCACATTAAGATTGTCACTATGCAGAAAGTCCACTACCCGATCCATGGAACTGAAATCACCACTTAACTGACAAGTCGCGGCGATCGCCACACTGGAAATACACAGATCGTCTGAGTCTATAAACGGTTTAATTGCCTCTAGAGCAGGTTGATAGCCTAACTGGGTCAGAACTTGGATAATCACCCGATAGCTTTGATTCGGTTGCCGCAACAGTTGGCTGATTTGTTCTAAAATTTGCGGGTCATCTGTCCCGATCTGGCCGATCGCCCAAACCGTATTCTCCACTGTATAGATATCCGAGTCCGTTAAACACTCGCGCAGGGTAGGCATGGCGATCTCAGCCTTCAATCGTCCCAAGCTCTCCACCGCCTTACGTCGGGCAATCCGATTATACAGATCGTCCTCCTGATTTTGAATGGCCTTGATCAGGGCAGCTATCGACCGTTCTGTGGGATAGCGCATCAGGTGGCAAGCCGCCACATAGCGATCGCTCGGATCGGCTAACTGATCCAAAGGCATCTCTAACAGGGCGATCGCCTGGTCTTCACTTAAATTAAAAAGCTGAGAAAATCGTTTATCCATAACTCAAGCACTGAACTAGCATCAGCAGATTTCTTAAAAATACCTTGAAATCAACCCTTTCTGGATCAGTGATACCGTTCTTTACCGATTTATCATCTGGCAATCATTAATAAAATCCTCTGAATTGTAAAGGATTATTACATTGTTTATCATAAAGCTACCATCAGTCCCCATCATCTCCTATAGTCAGTTATGACCAGTGCAAAACGGGTCACTTAAAATTCAACTATTGAGAGGGAAACATTTCAATGCTTGACGCTTTTTCGAGAGCTGTGGTATCAGCAGATGCCAGCACTTCCACTCTGAGCAGCGACAAAATTGCTGAACTCAAAGGTTTTATTACTGAAGGCAACAAGCGCTTAGACGCTGTTAATGCTGTAGCTAGTAACGCAAGCTGCTGCGTTTCTGATGCAATCACCGGTATGATTTGCGAAAACCAAGGCTTAATCCAAGCTGGTGGTAACTGCTACCCCAACCGTCGTATGGCTGCTTGCTTACGTGATGGTGAAATCATTCTTCGCTATGTCACCTACGCCTTGTTAGCTGGTGATGCTTCTGTTCTCGAAGATCGGTGCTTAAATGGCCTGAAAGAAACCTACACCGCGTTGGGAGTTCCCGCAACTTCTACCGTTCGTGCAGTACAAATCATGAAGGCTGTTTGTGTTGCTCACATTACCAACACCAACACAGAAGAGCGCGCTGGAGCAAAATATCGTAAAAACGATACTCCCCAAGGAGACTGCTCTGCGTTAGCGGCTGAGTGTGCTGGATACTTCGATCGCGTTATTTCCGCTTTAAGCTAAAACCGATAAATCACTGCACCGAAGATCTACGGGCAATCGTCCCTTAAAAAGTAACACCGATCACATAAACCTGGAGATAGTAAAGAAATGAAATCAGTTCTCACCACGGCTATTGCTGCTGCTGATGCTGCTGGTCGTTTTCCTAGCAGCTCTGACCTAGAGTCTGTTCAAGGTAGCCTCCAACGTGCGGCTGCTCGTTTGGAAGCTGCTGAAAAACTCAGCGGTAACGTTGATGCTGTTGCTCAGGAAGCTTACGATGCTTGCATCAAACAGTATCCTTACCTGAACAATTCTGGTGAAGCCAACTCTACCGACGTTTTTAAAGCTAAGTGTCTGCGTGACATCAAGCACTACATGCGCTTGATTAGCTACTGCTTGGCTGTAGGCGGTACTGGCCCTCTTGATGAGTGGGGAATTGCTGGACAGCGTGAAGTTTATCGTGCTTTAGGTCTGCCCACCGCTCCTTATGTTGCAGCTCTGAGCTATGCTCGTAACCGCGGTTGCGCTCCTCGCGATATGTCTGCACAAGCTCTAGTTGAGTACAATGCTCTCCTAGACTATGTAATCAACTCCTTGTCCTAGTCTATAACTGGGAAAAATTTGAGTTGGGTTCTTGAACATTAAGGATCAAGACTTAAACTTTAGAGGACTCTAAGTCTACAGCTTGGCTTCATATGCAGTCAAGTTCAAGACTTAGAGTTCTTGGTTTGTTAATTGTTAATTATTCTATAATTAAATACAATGACCCCAGATACTAACGCTTTATTTACACAGCTTACACATCCCAATCCAAATTTAAGAGAACGGGCCATGGTACAGTTAGCTGAAAATCGAGACGAAAATACCATTGGTCGCTTAATTGAGATGGTGAAGGAAGAGAATGTGGATATTCGGCGACCAGCAGTGAAGGCGTTAGGGGTAATTGGTCCGGATGCAATTGCGCCCATTGTTTCCCTATTGGAGTCAAGTGATAATTCAACCATTCAAACGAGTTGTGTAAAAGCGTTAGCCCAAGTTGCGGTCAATCATGGCCCCAATGCTTTTCCAGAAGAAGGAGTAGAAGGTTTAAAGCTGGCCTTGAATCATCCCAATCAACTGGTGAATATTACTGCAGTGATGGCACTGGGGGCTGTAGGTTCACCGATGTTAGAGTTGTTAGTAGACACCCTAAAAACAACAGAAAATGTAGCTTTAGGAGTATCAATTATTAATGCTTTAGCCTCTATGGGAGATGGTCGCGCTACAGAAATCTTAACCCAATTGGCCAATGATGAATCGGCGGATACTTATATTCGGGAATCAGCAACTAATGCTTTACCTCGCTTAGAGCAAACTATTCAATATAGCGCCGGTAATTCATAATAATTCCACCGACTGTCACTGCCAATGTATCTGTCATAATTCACCTCGTTTTAATTAACAATGAACAATTTAATAATTGTTAGTCGATCTGTTGTACGGTTGCTTTAGAGATTTCTGAATCCCTATATTGCGAGATAATTAGAGTCTGATTGTCCGTCGATCCTGCTTTTTTGCCGTGTCAATTAACGCTTGGGCACACTCAGGAAGGGAAGCAATGGTTAAACAAGAGAGCAAGAGTAAGCTGTCAATAGAACTACTAATACCATCCGTACACAACAGGAGCCGATCTCCAGGTTCTAAACTCATCTCAATCAGTGGATCTCCCGGCAAGGTCTCCCGACCGAGATAAAATTCCAACTGATTTCGACCCTCATGATACTGACCCATTTCCCGCGTAATCATGCCTCCGCGCACCAAAGCAGCCGCAACCATATGATCGAGGGTGAGTTGCTCTACGCGGCGATCGCGGCGATGATAATGAAACAAGGGACTATCGCCGATATTCGTGGCGATCGTTCATAATGGGTAAAGGGTAATAGGCAGTAGTAGGAGCAAAAAAACTTTTGCCCCTACTTGTAGTAATCAGGGTTTACATTTAAACCGTAATTCGGAGAGAAAAGAGCTTACCCTTTAGAAATCATACAACTGCCGATATTTCTGCTGAATATAATCCAAAAATGGGGTAATTTTCAGATCGCTACCAGTGACGTTTTGCATTAACTCTAATGGGGTATACACACTGCCAAATTGATAGATACGATCGATTAACCAATTCTGTAAAGGGGCAAAATTACCTTGGGCAATATTGTCTTTAAGGTGAGGAAGATCCTGGAGAGCTGCTTGATAAATTTGAGCGCTCATGACGTTTCCCAAAGTGTAGCATTGGAACATGGCTCCTAGAGTCGAGGTATACCAATGAACATCCTGAAGCACACCCAGGCGATCGCTCGGCGGACACACTCCCAGATCGGACTGATAGCGAGCATTCCAAGCATCAGGCAGATCTCGTACTTCTAACGATCCTTCTAATAACTCTAATTCGAGATCAAAACGAATCATCACATGAAGATTATAGGTAACCTCATCCGCATCCGTACGAATGAGCGATCGCTCTACCCGGTTGATCGCTCGATAAAACGTATCTAAGGACACCAGTTTCAGTTGCTCTGGAAACATTTCTTGCAACTGGGGATAAAAATACTGCCAAAATTCTGGCGATCGCCCGACCAAATTTTCCCACAGTCGAGACTGACTTTCATGGACTCCAGCAGATGTCCCTTCTCCTAAAGGTGTACCTTCTAACGTGAGATCTAACCCTTGCTCGTAGAAAGCATGACCCATCTCATGGATCGTACTAAACAAAGCCTCCGTCAGATCGTTTTCCCGTACACGAGTCGTAATCCGCACATCGCCAATGGAAAAACTGGTGGTAAACGGATGCAAGCTTTCATCCTGACGACCGCGATCAAAATCATACCCCACTTGCCGCAGAAGATTCAGGGTAAACTGCAATTGTTTTTGGCGATCGAACCCTTGCTGCACACAGGAGACATCGAGTTGGGGGCAAGAGGCGATCGCCTCCACCAAAGGTACTAACTCCTTACGCAACTCGGCAAACAACGGTCTCAGCGTCGCCGTTGTCATCCCATAATCAACCTCTTCAATTAATGGATCGGCAACATGATCATAGCCAGAAAAAAAATTCGCATATTGGCGAGTGAAATCCAGGTTTTTTTCTAACTCCGCTTGCACTAGAGCAAAATTATCTTCTTCCTTAGCTTTAGCCCACGCTTCATAACATCGACTGCGATGGGCTGAAAACCGAGCTACAAAATCCCCAGGTACTTGGATAGCTCTTTGATAATTCCGATAAGTGAGGCGAATCAAACTTGCTTCTGGGGAACTATAATCCCAAGTTTTCTCCTGAGTCTGTAAATCCGCTAACAACTGTCCTAACCTAGGATCGGTCAACTTCTGATGAGCAATTTGGCGCAAGAGGGCCATCTGTCGTCCCCTCGCTTGCGCCCCTCCAGAGGGCATATAGGTCGATTGATCCCAATAGAGTACGGAAACAGCCGCATTAATATCGTAGATCTCGGTGACCCGCGTTTTTAGTTCTTCTAATTGAGGAGTTGTAGACTTCAGGGTTGCTATCATTTTTCAAAGAGAATGGGTTGAAGTGATCGGATTAAACTTTATCCAAGCAACACTATCAGGTTGTGGCTAAAGTTTTTGTATATTGTCTATAGAAATGATGACACCCTGCAAAAAAATATCCTTTTTCAATTCCGTGGACAGATCCCTCTAGAGTGAATCCTGTTTTACACGCTCACGGAAACAGTACCAAGAGTAATAAGCCATTCAATCCGTCTCTCTCGATCTTCCTAAACTAGCCCTCGATCAAGACGATGTCGTTTTCGTGCGATCGAGCCAATTGACATTGCGTAACCAATGCCACACCCCAGTTGGCCGACGAATGGTAATCCCTTTAGCTTCACCCTGTTCATGGGCCACTTCTTCGAGTTCCACTATTTCAAAGTCGTATCCCTCTTTATTTACCATTTGGATAAATGCCTCCGGGTTAGTCGCTTCTTCCAACGCTTCGCGTAAATCTTGATGTTCTGGCTTTTCATTGTCCATCACCTCGTGCAAAAACCGTATTACTTCCTCTTTAGACATAGAAATTGTCTCCTCCTTAATTTTGTAGACCAGGCGTAACTCTTGAGCATCTTACTGAGAATAATTGTACTCTATTGATTCAGCTCCAAAACTGAAAATTTTCTAATTATTGCCAATCCCGTGGAGATTGGTGAGTATCATAACCTCCAGTTCTCATTAACCGATCCAACTCGCCCGCATCAGTAGAAATCTTTTGTGCTTCCTCAATCGTAATCCGGCCATCTAAAATCAGTTTATACAGGGATTGATTCATCACACACATGCCCTCCATCTCGCCCGTTTGCATTAATTGGAACGCTTCCTCTTCAGCGCCTTTCAATAAATAATCTTGCATCGCTGGAGTATTCACCAAGATTTCATGGGCGGCTGTTCTTCTTCCATCCGTGGTCGGAAGTAGTAATTGAGCCACAACCCCCACCAGACAATCTGCTACTTGAATGCGCACTGATGGCTGTTCTTCAGCATTATAAAGGTTTAAAAGACGATTGATGGCATTAATCGCATTGCGAGTATGGAGGGTTCCTAACACCAAATGCCCGGTTTGAGCGGCTTGCAAAGCCGTATTTACAGTTACGCGATCGCGCATTTCCCCAATTAAAATCACATCTGGGTCTTCCCGCAAAACCGATCGCAAGGCTTGGTGAAAATCATGGGTATGCAAACCCACTTCCCGTTGACTGAGTAAACACTTATGGGATGGATGCACATACTCAATGGGGTCTTCAATGGTGACAATATGCTTATGTTCGCTCTTATTAAGAAAATCAATCATTGCTGCCAATGTAGTTGATTTTCCTGATCCCGTTGGCCCAGTAACTAAAATAAGACCTTGTTGACTACAAATGATATTTTGTAGCACTTCCGGTAAACCCAATTGCTCGATGGTGGGAATCTCCAAACTAATCAACCGTAACACCATCGCTCCACCAGTTAGGGAGTCAAAACAATTGACCCGACAGCGCACCAATCCTTCATAAAATATGGCGGTATCTAATTCCTTATCTTGGGCAAATTGTTGCCGTTGCTCTGGGGTAAGAATATCAGCCAGATACTGTTCAAAGAGTTCTGGCGTAACCACATTTTGCTCTTTTAACTTCATCATTTTGCCTCGCACTCGAAATCGAGTCACCTGCCCAACCCGAATATGAACATCTGAGGCTTTATTGGCGTGGGCGTGTTTAACAATTTTTTTAATTAAATTTCCGGGTTGAAAGGGTTTGGAGATTTGAGCTGCGTGGCTAGGTGGAGGCAAGGGTTTTTTTGTTAAATTTTGACCTTTATCGGCATCAGAAACAGTCATTTTATGGGTCTCCTCTGTTCGGCTTTAACCATTATCCCTTTTAATATTCTGGCATACAAAACGGGGGTTCGCGCGTTAATGGGTAATAGGCACAAGACAAGAGGCAAAAGGCAAAATCTGGTTTTCCCTTTTACCTCTTGCCTATTCTTCAATCAAGAGAGCAATTTTACCCATCATTGAACCTTTTTCGAGGAGTTCATGGGCGGCGGCGGCATCTTTTAGGGCAAAAGTGGTTCCCAAATGGATTTTTAGGTCTCCCCGATCAATTAAACGAGCGCACTGCTGGAGAATTTTTGCTTGATTTTGTTGAGCAGACACCAGACCTTGCACCATGGGCGTGAGCATTAATTCTAAACTAATGCTCAGATTCCGGTCTCTGGCAATTTTCCAGTTAGTATCAGCGGCGGGAGACAGAATAGTAACGAGATCGCCATAAATGCGAACTGTGGGAAAGGTTTGGGCAAAGGTTGCCCCACCTACAGTATCGAAGGCTACGTCAACTCCTTCTCCCGATGTCCAGTTGAGCGTTTCCTGAACAAAGTCGGTTTCTTTATAAAAGATCGCTCGGTCTGCACTTAGGCTTTGCACAAAGTCGGCTTTTTCTACGGAGCCGATAGTGGTACAAACCGATGCACCTTGCAATTTAGCGAGCTGTACGGCCACATGACCCACTCCACCGGCACCAGCATGGATGAGGGTGGTTTGGCCGGGTTGCAGGCGAGCGCGGTCATACAGAGATTCCCAAGCAGTAATGAGTACCAAGGGCGCGGCGGCGGCTTCTGCAAAGCTGAGGGATGTGGGTTTGTGGGCTACAAACCGTTCATCCACAGTGGCAAATTGGGCGTAGTTTCCCGGATGGCTGCCGAGTCCAGCGTTGCAAAAATAGACTGCATCACCGACGTTAAAGTTTTGCACCTCTGACCCGATCGCCTCTACAACTCCTGCCCCATCGCAACCAAGAATGGCAGGCATTCGATCGGGGTAAAAGGTTCCCCGTTTCCGCAGTTTGGTGTCAATAGGGTTAACTCCAGCCGCTTTCAGGCGAACCAGTAGTTGGCGCTCCCCTTCGAGTTTAGGTTCCGGGACATCCTGAAGTTGTAGCTCATCTGGCCTCCCAGGAGCGCTCATCACAATCGCTTTCATAAGTTACGTCGATCGACCTCCGAATGGTTAATGATGGGAGACTAAAACTCCAGGTTCTTTCTGAATTGGTAAAACATGGACACTATCGAGTTGGGCACAATATTCAATATCTTCTATACCATTTAAACCCAGTAGTCGCTTACCATGACTAGCTTGTTGGAGCAGCTCGACTAATTCTTCTTGCCATTGGCGATAGAGGGCAATAGCAGCAATGACTTCATCGTTCACTTCCGAAACCGCAGAAGAAAGGGGAAATTCCGTTAACAGACTATGGGCGATCGCCCCCGCACAAACGGTATCCTCTAAGGAGAATTGCCCTTCCCATCCCGATCCAACGATCCAGATACTCTCTGGTTCGTGGCTAGTAATATAATTGACGACTGATTGACGATTAATTAAGGCTCCAGTAATGACGCTTTTTGCTGCTTCTACCCGCTGTAGAGCGCGAGTCCCATTGGTTGTACTCATAAAAATACGCTTGCCTTTGACCACCTCTGGCGTACAACTTAAGGGGGAATTGCCAAGATCGCATCCTTCAACTTTTGCTCCTCCTCTCTCTCCAAAGCGTAGACGTTGATCTTCTGGCCATTCCGTACTGACATCCATCAGTTTCTGTATATCGCTAAACACTTGTACCGCTTCTGCGCCAGAGTCAAGGGCTGTGGCAATAGTCGTCGTAGCCCTAAGAACATCTACGGCGATCGCACATTCGGGTAAATGGTCAGTCGGGGTTAATTCGGGCGTATGGTAAACAAAAAGTTTCACAACCTCACCTGGAGTTTTGAGTAACAGTCAACATCCCATTTTAGGATTGTTTGAACCTTTCCGCATTTAAGCGACAGTTTACCGCATATTCTGTAAGCTAAATGGTGATTCGTGAAAAGCAATTGTAAACTGGGATGAAACCCTTATAGTGCTGGGCGCTAGAAATAGGGCGATATAAAGATGGTGGTCTGTAGGAGTCTGTATGTTCAGTTGGTTCGTTCTACTCTTGTTTGCGTTAGATGGTTTGTTATGGGCAGAGTGGATGAATACTCTGGATCGGTTGAGCTGGCTGAGTGTAGGTTGGGGTTTACTGGCGATCGCCGCTGTGGAGTGTGTACGTGATGGTTATCACGCTCTAGCCCATGTTTGGAAGCCTCTCTATCGCTTGCATGTTTGGCATCATCGGGTGTTTCGCCCCGATTTGACTCCCGTTAACACAGAGATTTATCAAAAAGCCCATTGGTACAATGATGTGCCGGAAAGTCTGGTGATGTTACTCTCTGCCAGTTTAGGGTTAGCTATAGCTGTCTATTTCAACGATCGACTCTGGGGCATAGGGGCGGCCATTCTTTATTCTGCTACGTTTTTATTAACGGCCATGGGTCGAGGATCGGGAATTCCGGGAATGGAGGAGTGGACAGACTCAACTCACCGTCCAGGGGCATTTGATGCTATTCCTAGCCAGGGAATGGTCAATCGCAGTTATCATTGGCGACATCATTTTGATAATCAGAATGCTTATTTTTGTGGCACGTTTACATTGGTGGATCGGATTATGGGAACGGCTTTATCTTTAAAGGGCAAAACAGTGGCGGTAACGGGTGCTTCTGGATCGTTGGGGCGATCGCTGCTTTATAATCTACACTTACAGGGTGCAAAACCCATCGCCCTCACCTCTGGAGAGGATGATATTGAGATTACGATTAACTCTGAAGCTGTAGCTATTCCGACTATTGCTTGGCAAGTGGGGAAAGAGTCGGAACTAGAGGCTCACCTGCAAAAGATTGATATTCTGATTCTCAACCATGGCATTAATGTGCATGGCGATCGCACTCCAGAGGCGATCGAACAGTCCTATCAGGTGAATGCTTTTTCCACATGGCGGTTGATGGAGCAATTCCTCAAAACCATTCACACTAACCGAGATATGGCTTGTAAAGAAGTTTGGGTAAATACGTCTGAAGCCGAAGTTTCACCCGCTTTCAGTCCCTTATATGAACTCTCTAAACGCACCATCGGCGATCTAGTTACCCTGCGTCGTTTGGATGCCCCTTGTATTGTTCGTAAACTGATTTTAGGGCCATTTAAGAGTAATCTGAATCCTATTGGGGTTTTATCTGCTGATTGGGTTGCCGAACAAATTATTCATCAAGCGAAAGCCGATAGTCGCAATATTATTGTGACAATTAACCCCATCACATTTTTAGCGTTTCCGATTAAAGAATGGTGCAATTCCTTATATTTTCAACTCTTTAGTCAAAAAGCCACCCCTCTCGATCCAGAGACTGAAACGGAACAACAAGGGGTCTAGAAGTGGTTTGATTCTCCCCTGAAAAATGGGCAGCATCAAGATTCCCCATTCCCTATTACCCATTCCCTCGACTATGATACCCAGATTTTCGTTATAGCGCTTTGCGCTAGGGAATAGGTAATAGGGAATAGGGAATAGGGTTGTGGTATATGGCTTTAAGGATTCAATACTGTCCCTCATAGCAGCGCAAAGCGCTGTATCCCTCTTCTGTCACTCTCCGAAAAGCTTTAGC
>NZ_JAGHZH010000145.1:0-65896 GCF_017746885.1 Roseofilum sp. SBFL
ACCAGACCACTTTACCTCTTTTAGCGTTCGCGAAGCGACTCCGCAGGAGTCTCGCCAGCTTTCCGTTGAGGTTTTCAGCAAAATACCACCGAAAAAGGTCGCTATAGCGACCTTTGAGCTGCCTTGTCACCCCTTGAGGTCAAGACCATACTATCCAAATTCGGTTAATTCTGTGCTAATTTATAGGGTTCGGATTTTGTCAAGTACATTCGCTACCCAATTAGATGAGCTTACCCTGAGGACATTCTCTAGCAGACTTTCTTTGAAATACGAATATAGTCAATTTATTGATAAATTAATTGAAAAAAAGAAATTGATAATAGAAAGTTTTTTATCGATATAAGTTAATGATTAGGGGTAGATCGATCTACCCCTAATCCACAATTGATGGTTATGCTTTCGCGGTTAAGCGCGTTAAGACTTGAGTCGAACGATCAACAAAAGACTTCATTCCACCGGCATCAAACCCTTTTTGTGCCATCAGCGCTAAATCGTAAACTTGATTACAAATCAGATTGGCTAAGTCGGCAGAAGGAGAGGTTCCTTCGCCGGAAATAATCGTGCCTTGACTTAACCGCAACAAATCCTGAATCAAGGGATGAGCTGTATTCACTAACAGAATATGCTCCTCTGGAAACTTCGCCGTTTCTTGTTGGAACATGGCGTTCATTTCCTGCAAGCGGCGCATAAATTCTGGCAATAACACCATTGCGGGTGGATTTTGTTCATCATTATTACCTTTCAAGGATTCGGTGCGAATCTGAAGTTTGGGTTTATTGAGGGCTTTCTCGAACAGTTCTTTAATCTGTTCGCTGGCAGTGGTATTGGTTTTGGGATCGACAATTTCTTTGTCGTTTTCCTTATCCAACAGTTGCTCATCAATTTCAGCATCCACGCGGGAGAATTTGACATCAGAATGCTCGCGCTCTAGGAAGCTGATAAAGTGAGGATCGATGAAGGAGTCCATATAGAGAACTTCTAAACCTTGATTTTGGTGAAGTTGGATATAGGTTCCTTGGTTCACTTCATCGGTGCAGTAGAAGACTCGATTTTCGTGCCGTTCTTTGTTGCGCTCTAGGTATTCTTTTAAGGTGGTATAGGTATGACCTTGAGCGTCTTTGTTGCTGGATTGAACTTCTTGCCAAGCGTCGCCTTCTTCGGCTTGTACTTGGACTTCTGGGGAACTTTCAGTGGTTTCGCCTTCCCAGGTGGTACGGTAGATGACGATCTCTTCGACTTGCCCTTTAAATTTGTCGTCGTTGAGGCAGCCAAATTTAACGAATGTACCTAGGTCTTTCCAGCTCTTGATGTAGTCTTCGCGGGAGTCGCGATATTGTTCTTTTAGGCGATCGCCGACTTTCTTCGCTACAAAGTCTGCTATTCTCCGAACGGTGCGATCCATCTGAAGGGCAGATCTCGACACATTTAGGGGAATATCGGGACTATCAATTACCCCTCGCATGGGAAGCAGGAATTTAGGAATAATTTCCTCGCAATGCTCGGAGACGAACACCTGATTGCAGAACAGCTTGATCTGTCCTTTGGTGACATCTACATCGGGTTTGAGTTTGGGGAAATAGAGAATCCCATTAAGCAAGAAGGGATAATCCGTTTTCAGATGAATCCAGAGTAGGGGTTCTTCTTGGAACGGATAGAGATAGCGATAAAACTCTAGATAGTCCTCATCCGTGAGATCTCGTGGAGATTTACGCCATAGGGCATCCTGTTTATTAATTTGCTCTTCGTCGAGCTTAATGGAAACCGGCATAAAATCACAGTAGGTTTTCACCAACTGCTTAATCCGAGTGGGTTCTAAGTATTCTTCCTCTTCGTCCATGAGAGTGAGAATAATTGTGGTTCCCCGGGTGGTGCGTTCCGAATCTTCCAGTTTAAATGCTGGGGAACCATCACAAGTCCAGTGAACCGCTTGCGCTCCGTTGCGATAGGACAGAGTATCGATTTCAACTTGTTTGGCAACCATAAAGGAGGAATAAAACCCTAGACCAAAGTGGCCAATAATGCCTTCTTCTGTGGTTCCTTTATACTTTTCTAGGAATTCTTCTGCGCTAGAAAAGGCAACTTGGTTAATATATTTTTTGATTTCATCAGCCGTCATGCCGATGCCGTTATCGCTAATGGAGAGGGTTTTCTTCTCTTTATCAACAGTAATTACGATTTCGGGTTCTCCGACTTCACCGGAAAAGTCATCGGTGTGGGAGACCATTTTTAATTTGGCGATCGCATCTACTGCGTTAGAGACTAATTCCCGAAAGAAAATCTCATGGTCAGAATAGAGGGATTTTTTGATAATCGGGAAAATATTCTCAGTATGAATACTGATGGTTCCTTGTTCGAGTACAGTCGTCATTGTTGATAATAAAGGATAGCGAGAAGTTACATAAAATAGGGGGTCACTGTACAATTTTGGAAGATGAAAGCTGGTTTGCCTAGACGACTGCACCGTACCCTAGATTCGGATCTCCCTACTTTGTACTAATTTTGATGGGGTTTCTGCGAAGCTTCATCAAGTAAGGATCGTGGGATTGCATTCTCGGCTTTTGCATTGATTCAGTTTCAGCCAATGCAAAAGTCGGCTTGAATGAGGTTAGACTAGAGAGACGATACTACCAAAGCTCAACCTATGGATTTAGATGCCCAGATTCAAACTTTAATCGATCAAGCACCTCAAGATGGCCACACTCCTCAGATCATAGCGGCGATCGCTCCAGCCCTGAAACGGTTAGCCCAAGAACTGCAACACTCCCAATATTATATTTTGCAATCGGTCAGTGGGGAGTGGGTGTTTACTACCCTACGCAATAATGAGCAACCGAAATTAACGAAAAAGGTGATTTATGCCTTCCCCACTCTCAAAGATGCGGCTCAATCTGCTTCGGCTAAAGAAGATCCTAACTTGATGGCTGTAGCGATCGCCATTACTGCCCTTCTATTTCAAATGGTGACGTTACCAATTGATAGTTTAGTGTTCTTTGAAACTCCAGGTAATTTGCAAGCGGGGGTAGAAGTGTTAGCTGAAGATGTGAAAAATTTAATTCAATCTTATTTGGCTCAACTCTCTTCAAGTTCCACTCCTCCCATCTCAAATATTCCTCCCAATATAGCTTGATCAAAAGATGGGTGGATGTTGTCAAATCCTCAATCTAGAATCAAGCCAATGGGATAACACGATTGACGGGCTATTGAAGGAAAGGGTGGAACCTGGTTTCCCCTATTCCCTATTCCCTGACTTGTACAAGAAGCCTAATATAAACGACGTAGCACATAGTCGGTAAGATTGATCAGGGTTTCGTAAGATTCTGTTTTCGGTAGATCCGCTAAAGATTCACGAGCCAAACGAGCATGTTTAGCTGCTAGCTCGCGGGAGAGCGGTAATCCTTGAGATTGATCAATCCAACTTAGAGCCTGTTCTAAATCTCCAGGTTCCTTAAATTCGCGCTCAATCAAGGTCTCTAAACCTGGGTGTTCTTCCAAGGCATATAATACGGGAGCTGTGAGATTGCCGTTTTTCAAATCTGAAGCTGCGGGTTTGCCCAGTGCTTCATCAGAACCGGTAAAATCGAGAATATCATCTACAATTTGAAAGGCTAACCCTAAATTACGCCCATATACATATAAGTTTTGGGCCATCTGTTCGGAGACACTGCTCAAAACACCGGCTGCTTTTGCACTATTGGCAATCAGCGATGCAGTTTTGTAATAACTTTTTTCTAAATACTCTTCCAGGGATAAACTCGTATCAAATCGTCTCAGTCCTTGTTGAATTTCTCCTTCAGCCAAATCCATAATAACTTCTGATAGCAGCTTGACGACCGCAAGATTATCTAAGTTGGCTAAATACCAGGAAGATTGGGCAAACAGGAAATCCCCAGCTAAGACAGCGATACGATTGCCAAAACTACTGTGAACTGTGGGTAGACCCCGGCGTAGATCCGATTCGTCCACCACATCATCATGGACGAGGCTAGCCGTATGGATCATTTCGGTGATTTCCGCTAAACGCCGATGGCGATCGCTAATTTCTTGGTTGGCAGTGGTTGCCCTAGAGATTAAGAGGACAATGGCGGGTCTTAAGCGCTTCCCTCCTGCTCCAAAGAGATACTCAGCGGCTGCAAACAGGATGGGATGACGCGCACTAACCAACTGTTTCAAGTTTTCCGTTAGCAGATCAACGTCTGCTTCAACTGGATGGAATAAGGAGGTCGTTGAGGTCATGAATTAAGCTGACTCTGCCGTTAGTTACGAAACTTTACATATTTATTCTAATACCATGTTGCCGTTTGTCAGGGAATTAGAATCGAGAGAGTCTCACCGAGTACCAATGGTGTGGTTCAAGAGTCCACAACGAAGTTTATTGAGCCAATAAGGGGGCAGATCTCCGATTTTCGGATTTTTTTTCCAAATTGGGCAATATTCCCTCAGCAAGTTGAAAGTTTTGTGTTAGATTAAATAATAAGGATTTCAAATCACTCAGTAACCCAACTGGAAAACTGCAAAGTCGTACAAGTTAGGGCTGATAGACGTTAACCTCAATATAAGTCTTGTTGGTGGAAGGATGCTGCTGTAGTAAGCTGTTCTCGGTTTTACTATGCACTCTTTTAGAGTTGGGTCTCTTTCCGAGTCTGCTATATTGAGGGGCTATCAGCGCCTACATCGTCGTTTGTATATTTTTTAGGGATGTCAGGACAGTTGTCCTTCTAGATATACCCCCTATATTTAAGAGGATAAAAAGTCCTTGGCAGAGCAGTTTAAAGCGATCAAGTGGACTGGTTTAAGTCTATCTCCAGAGTCAGACTGGCCGCTGGCTTAACTGGAGGTTACCTCAGCTTTGAAATCCTTGTGCTTGTTCCTTACTCCGCTACTTAACTGATGCCCTATGTACACTGGTTTGCCCCTCATGATTGTTGCCTTAGCTTCTATGTATCTGATGGTTGTGTATTTGCTGTTGACATTTGCCCAACGCAATGCCAAATTATCAAGATCTCGTAGCAGCGCCCGTTAAATTTAAATAAGTTCCATATCCTCACTCACTACCTAAAAGTTTCAAGACCTGATTTAGGGGAAAAGATGAAATCTATTGGTGGGTTGATGGGGAGTTGATGGTAAGGGTGGATGAACCCAATCTTTTGATTTCATCTATAGATGTGGGTACACCCACCCTTACTCATTAATCATTAAGGGAATAGGGAAAACTTTTAATTCAGATTCTCAAAAGTAATTATTATTTCCAGCAAGAATTAGATCTAAGATAGGAATCGTTATCCTTTATTCTTAATCATCATGACTTGGATGATTTGATTGACGAGAGTATCGGGTAATTCTAGAGCGCGGCATAAACTACCGAGAAGGTCTTCTTCTTCGTCGCTGACTTGGCCATCGGCGAGGACTAGATCGGTGGCGATCGCAAAAGTCGTATCATACAAATCATGGGGTAGGGTGGCGATCGCTGCATCAAACAGAACGTTTCCACCATCGCGCCGCAGCGTTCCACAAAGACTGTCAAACATGCGCCGCATCACATCATCAGAATAGCTGCGGAAGAGTCTCATACGGCTAAGAGTTGTATTGAGCAGGCGAACTTCATCATCAGCTAAATAACCATCTGCGGCAACTACTAATAGCATAACGGCAGCAAAGGCTTCCGCAGGACCAAGGGTAAGTTGGCTTTTTACCGTTTCTTTGCGAAATGCATCAAATAATCCCATAGTAGTGGCTCCAAATTACTAAAATAGTGTTGATTATTTTTTGTGGCCAATTGATTTCTAGGCATTGAGTCGCTTACTAAAATAGCATGGTTTTACGCTATAAGTTTTATAGTGCTGGGTGCTGGTAATCGATCATGGGTAATGGGAAATAGGTAATGGGTAATCGATTAAGTATGTCAGTTGTGGAGTTGGGTAAGATGAGGCAAAGGTTTCTCCAGTTCCTGGTTACGGGTTCTATGATGGTTTATTTGTGGTTCTCAGGAAGTGCGATCGCTTTTGCGTCACCTTCAGTCGATCAGCTTCAACAACAACAGCAACAACTCGAACAGGATCAAAAACTGATTTCTAAGGAACAAGGGCGCTTGAAGCACTTAGAGCAAGCCGCTCAAGAACACTTGAAAGGTCTTGAAGGTACCTTAAAGCTGACGGAAAGTCAACTTAAGGGGATTGAAGATCAAATTGAAGGCACTACCCAAAACCTCGATCGCCTCAAAGGAGAACTACACAGCCAGAAACTAGAGTATCAAGACTTAGCTGAAGGCGCGATCGCCCGCTTCCAATTTCTGCAACGGCAACCGCGTCATTCGGGGTTATCCATATTACTTCAGAGTGAAACCCTCACCGACTTTCTCAGTCGTCGTCATCGGTTAACACAACTGGCACTGGCCGATCGCCAACTGCTGCTCACGGTTAAAACAGCTTTGGATGAGACCCAACAACAAACCCTAGACATTGAACAAACCTATAATCAATTGTTACTAATGCGTCAACAATTGATCAATCAAAAAAGCGATTATCACACGCAAAGCCAAGTTCAAGTCCAATTAATTGAACGGTTGAATAGCGATCGACAAGCTCTAGATGCCGCCTATCTTCAATTACAAAAAGACTCTCAAAACTTAGAATCTTTAATTCGCCAGCGCCTGGAAACTTCATCCTTGTCCTTACGGAAGAAAGTGCTTAGACTCAAACCCGGAAAAATGCTTACCCCCAGTTATGGGGAATTTTCCAGTAATTTTGGCTGGCGAACTCACCCCATTTTCGGCGTGCAACGGTTTCATAATGGCCTAGATTTTGCGGCTGACTATGGCGCTCCTATCTATGCGGCTCAAAATGGGATTGTTCTATACGCTGGATGGTATGGGGGTTATGGAAATACGGTGATTCTCGATCATGGTAATGGAATTACCACGCTCTATGCCCATGCCAGTGAGGTATACGTACGGGAAGGACAGACGGTTCGTCAAGGGGATGTAGTTGCCGCGATTGGATCGACTGGACTGTCCACTGGCCCCCATTTACACTTTGAAGTGCGGGAAAATGGAACTCCTGTCGATCCGATGAATTATCTGACTTAAACTCGATCTTAATCCCACCAAAAGGTGATGCAATCGCTCGTGTTCAGAAGTTTAATCAGATTCTCCCGCTCCATAACGCCCTGGTCAATGATGTCGGGACAGAATTCATACATTTCATCAGCCCAATACTCGACATCTTCTAGGGGGGAGAGAAACCGAAGACCTAACGAATCGTAACGAATATAGGTAATAACAAATGGCTGTTTGGCTTCTAATTCTTGCAACCATTGCAACACATAACCTGTGCCAATATCATAGTTACAGCCATTTGTGCCCATAGCGGCGATTGCCTCATACTTATCCGTCGTCGGAAAGATTGTTAAACGTTCGGGCAAGCGATCGAAGAGATTGCGACTCGAAGCAAAAACATAGCATCCCTTGGCCAGGAACTGATTTTGCACTGTTTCCACGTCTAAATCCTTGCGTTTATTCGTCCTAGTATAGATAGTACCTCACTTTTTGTGTTAAGTAATACATCTAGCGGTTTGCGATCTAATGAGATACAGTAAGAACAATCCCCCTAAATCCCCCCTTAGAAAAGGGATTAGGGGGATAGAAATGTACCACATAAAAGCGCAAACTGCTTTCTCACTTAGCGATCGACCGATCCCATAATGATATCGATACTACCGAGAATCGCCATAATATCGGCCACTTTCATGCCGCGCAACAAATGGGGCAGAATTGGCAAATTATTAAAATCAGCCGCCCGAATCTTAAAGCGCCAAGGAAACATATCATCACATCCCTGAATAAATACGCCTAATTCTCCTTTTCCAGACTCTAGGCGAACATAATGTTCTCCAGAGGGAATTTTGAACGTTGGCGCTACTTTTTTACCCAAAAATTGATAATCAAAGCCACTCCACTCCGATTTTGGCCCGGCGGCCATGCGTTTGGCTTCGAGGTTCTCGTAGGGGCCACCGGGTAGTCCTTTTAAGGCTTGGCGAAGGATCTTAATCGATTCTCGCATTTCCCGAATCCGCACCAGATAACGGGCAAAGCAGTCACCAGCCGTTTCCCATTGGACTTCCCAATCGAAGTCATCGTAGCATTCGTAGTGGTCTACTTTGCGTAAATCCCACTTCACCCCCGAACCCCGTAACATGGGGCCAGAGAGTCCCCAATTGATGGCTTCTTCCCGGGAAATGGTACCAATTCCTTCAATCCGACGGCGGAAAATGGGGTTATTGGTAATCAGCTTTTCATATTCATCCACTTTGGGGTCAAAGTAGTCGCAAAAGTCGATACATTTATCGACCCAACCGTAGGGTAAGTCGGCTGCTACACCGCCCATGCGAAAATAGTTATTGTTAATGAGGCGTTGGCCTGTGGCTGCTTCCCAGAGGTCATAAATGAGTTCTCGCTCCCGAAAGATGTAGAAAAAGGGCGTTTGAGCGCCAACATCAGCGAGGAAGGGGCCAAGCCACAGAAGGTGGTTGGCAATACGGTTGAGTTCGAGCATAATGACCCGAATATAGCTGGCGCGTTTGGGGACTTCTATCCCTGCCAATTGTTCGGGAGCATTGACCGTAATGGCTTCATTAAACATCCCTGCTGCATAATCCCAACGGCTAACATAGGGGACAAACATAATGTTGGTGCGGTTTTCGGCGATTTTTTCCATACCTCGATGGAGATAACCGATGACTGGTTCGCAGTCAATCACGTCTTCTCCGTCGAGGGTGACGATTAACCGCAAAACTCCGTGCATGGAGGGATGATGCGGCCCCATGTTGATAACCATTGGGTCGGTTTTGGTCTCAATCCTGGTCATAGGCCTTGATCTTAGAGGTATGGTTTGGTTACATCTTTTTAATTCTATGATGAAGTCGCGAAAGAAGAAGATTACGGTTTATTTGACAGCCGAGAATGAGGAGTTTCTGGATGAGTATCGCCAAAGTCAGGGCAAGATCCAGTATAGTCGGGCCGTCAATGAGATTTTGGGAGAGTTTTTTGAGCAGCAGGATGAAGATGAGGTAGAAGAGCGGTTGGGTGAGGTGGAGGAGCGGTTAGGTGAGTTGGAGGAGGAATTTTCGGAACTGAGGCACTCTCCAGATTACAGGGAGCAGATCGAGCAGTTGCGATCGCAAATCACTCAATTAACCGAGCGATGCGATCGCCTCATCGCCATCAATAACCAGCAAAAACAGGCCCTCTCCCAAGCTCAACATCGGGAGCGTCAATTTTGCCAACAGTTATCCCAAACCATTCAAACGGTTCAAACCCAGGGGACACCCTCCTCGGATTCGGCAAATCATTCTCAAAATACGACTGAACCAGACCATGAAGCATTTGATATTTTAGATGCGGAACTGGTCGATAACTCTGCAGAGGATCTCTTATTCAAATTATCCCAAGAGTTAGGCTTAATTTAAACAACTGAGAGTGTAAAGAGTTCATAGATTTTTTGCTCTTATCCTGATTTAGAAGTATAATTTAAGAGCCAGTTTGCGATTAAGGTACTCAATCAGGCTGAGTCGCTCAAAGAACAACTCAAATGTAAGCCTTCGGGGATTAATTTAGGGTTAAGTGCAACTCCTTTGCTATATTATGTCATCAAAATTTATTAATGCTCAAGAGAAGATTGCTATCCTTGAGTCCCAAAACCAAGATCTACACGCAGCCTTAGCCAGAGTGAGCCAACGTTGGCAAGACACGGTTAAGGAACTGCAAAAGGTTAAAGCGGACTTAGAGCGTTTACAACGCTATCACTCTGAAGCAGAAAAATTTTTATCCTTAGCAATTAACCATATTCCGGAAGCTATTTTCTGGAAAGATTATTCCTCTGTTTTTGTCGGATGTAACCAATATTTTGCCGAATTTGTTGGACTGAATTCTCCCTCAGAGATAATTGGAAAAACGGATTATGATTTACCTTATAAACCAGAAGAAAAAGAAAAATATCGGGCCGACGATCGCCGGATTATGATATCCGATACCCCAGAATTGAAAATTATCGAATCGATTCAACACCAGGATGGCAGCCATCATTGGGTAGAAACGAATAAAATTCCTTTGCACGATCAATCGGGAGAAGTCGTTGGTATTTTAGCTACATTTATTGATGTCACAGATCGCGTAATTGCCGAGCAACAGTTACAAAAGCTGAATCAAGAGCTAGAAGAGCAAGTCAACGATCGCACGCAAAAATTACAGGCGACTCAAGCCCGATTACAACGGTTAATCGATAATCTCCCTGGATTAATTTTCCAATTTCGGATCGAAGCGGATGGCACTCGTTCTTTCCCCTATGTTTCCGAAGGCAGTCGAGATCTTTATGGACTCGATCCTGAGAACTTTATAGCCTGTTTTGATTCCGTTCATCCCACGGATCTGCCCTCCCTAGAAGAAGCAATAGAAGAATCACGAACTTCATTGAGAAGATTTCAACATGAACATCGAATTATTACTGATGAAACAGTTCTGAAATGGGTACAAGTTATTGCTCGACCAGAAAGAAAAACTGACGGTGCGGTGGCGTGGGATGGGATGAGTATTGAAATTAGCGATCGCAAACGACAAGAGCAGGCCTTGCACTCCATTGTAGAAGGAACCGCCTCCCAAACAGGAGAAGCTTTTTTCCAATCCTGCGTTAAATGTATCGCCATAGCTCTAGACGTTTCTTATGCGTTTATTGCTGAAGTGACCTCCCAAGACGGTGAACCCTTAGCCAACGTACTAGCCGGTTGGGAAGGCTCAGAATTCAGTCAAAAGAGTCAGTATAATCTCATAGATACTCCTTGTAATAAAATAGTCCAAAATAAGACGTTTTGTTGTTATCTACAGGATCTTCAGTTCCAATTTCCTAAGGATCAATACTTGGTGGATATTGGAGCAGAAAGCTATGTTGGGATGCCTATTTTAAATGCCCAAGAAGAATTGTTGGGATTTATTGCAGTTTTGGATACTAAACCTATGGAAAAAGATCTAGATCTGCAATCTTCCATTTTAGAAGTTTTTGCAGCACGAGCGGGAGCAGAAATAGAACGAATCCGAGCTGAAAGAGCGCTACGTCAGAAAGACACTTTATTACAAATGACCCTAGAAGCTGGAAAAATGGGCTGTTGGAGTTGGAATCGGTACACAAATGATGTGATGTGGTCTGATGGTGTAGAAGGAATTTTGGGGTTACCTTCAGGCTCATTTCAAGGCAGATTTGAAAATTATGTTGCCTTGATTCACCCACAGGATCGCGATCGAGTTTTGCATGTCATTGAACAAACGTTGGAGAAAGAGGAAGAATTTAGTATTGAACACCGTATTGTTGTCTCAGAGCGTAAAATTCAATGGTTGCGGTTAATGGGAGAGATTTGGCGAAACGATCGCGGAGAGGCCATCGGATTACTCGGATCGGTACTCAATGATACTCGTCGAAAAATGTCGGAGATTGCCCTGACCCAATCAGCAGAACGAATTGAAAAACAGGCCCAGCGATCGGAATTACTCAATCAAATTGCCCATCAAATTCGCACCTCCCTAGATCTCGATCGGATTCTGCATACAACTGTATATGAAATTCAACAGTTTTTAGAAGTAGATCGGACTCATTGTGCATCGTATGTGGAACAAGAGGATGGAGCCTATTGGGATGTGATTGCTGAAGTGACGATTGAAGGTTTACCTAGTTTTGTGGGGAAACATCCTGCGGTTAATTTTGGCTCTCTGTCACAACTCTTATTAAGTCAAGAAATTATCAAGATTGATGATGTTTCTACAGTTGAAGATCGGGCTGTCCGAGAGCGGTTAATGGCTTTAGATCATCAGTCTATGCTAGTGCTGCCTATTGCTACAGAATTCGATCATTTTGGGATTATTGCCTGTATTCAGAGTCAACAGGTGCGTCCTTGGCAAGAGGATGAAGTTGATTTTCTCAAAGCTGTGGTTGCTCAAGTGGCGATCGCTCTTCAGCAAGCCGATCTACTTTCCCAAAGTCAAGCTCGCGCTCAAGAACTCGAAAGGCTTTTAGAGCAACTGAAATTGACGCAAGCTCAGTTAATCCAAAGTGAAAAAATGTCTAGTTTAGGACAAATGGTGGCAGGAGTTGCCCACGAAATTAATAATCCGGTGAATTTTATTCATGGCAATATTTCCCACGCACGAGACTATAGCCAGGATTTAATGAATTTGGTGAGCCTCTATCAACGTTACTATCCCCAGCCTCATCCAGAGGTTGCCGCAGAAATAGAAGCGATTGATTTAGATTTTATTCAAGAAGATTGTCAGAAAATTTTCCATTCTATGCAAGTCGGAACTAATCGCATTCGGGAAATTGTCCAATCTTTACGCACTTTTTCCCGTTTGGATGAATCGGAACTGAAAGCGGTTGATTTGCATGAAGGTATTGAGAGCACTCTCAGTATTTTAAATCCTCGTTTACGGGCGATCGGTTCGCGGCCAGAAATTGAGGTGATTAAGGATTATGGTCAATTGCCTTTGGTCGAATGTTATGCCAGACAACTGAATCAGGTATTTATGAATATTTTGACTAATGCGATCGATGCGTTAGAAGAGAAATCACGCACTCTGAAATCAGAAGATCCGCCTGGGATTACGATTGCGATTGAAACTAGAGTGGCTGGTGAAAATGTTATGATTCGGATTACGGATAACGGATTGGGCATGAATGCGGAAACTAAAGCCAGGCTTTTTGACCCTTTTTATACTACAAAGTCCGTGGGTCAAGGCACGGGTTTAGGACTATCAATTAGCTACCAAATTATTACGGAAAAGCATCGGGGTTTTCTCTCTTGTGTCTCGTCTCCTGGGGAAACGACGTTTATAATTGAAATCCCGATTCGGTATCCTAAAGAATAGGGAATAGGGAATCAGAAAAATCCAGTTTTGTCCTTTCCTGGAACTGTCCATAAATAAAATCATCCCATTTGCTTAACCTCATAATTTGTTATATTGAGGGTATTATTTGAACTTTTATTGCCGAATGATAAGTCTTGATTCAAAAAATTATGTAGAAGTGACATTGGTCTATAGTGGTGGCCGGACAATGGTCTATCGCGGAGTACGAGCGAGCGATCGCCGACCGGTCATTGTCAAAGTCCTACGTAATCAGCACCCTACCTTCAATGAACTGGTAAAATTTCGCAACCAGTATGCGATCGCCTCTCATCTAGAACATCCTGGAATTGTCCAACCCCTTGCCCTGGAACGTTGCAATCTCGGCTATGCCCTAGTGATGCCAGATGAGGGCGCAATCAGCCTTGGAAAGTATTGGCAGCACTCTCATCACAGTTTATCCGAGTTTCTAATCCTTGCCATTCAATTAGCCGATACGCTGGATTATTTGAACCAACAACGAATTATCCACAAAGACATTAAACCGAGCAATATCCTGATTCATCCCCAAACTCACCACGTTCAACTGATTGACTTCAGTATTGCCAGTTTGCTGCCCAAAGAGCAACAACAATTGATGAATCCCCATGTCCTTGAAGGAACTCTAGCTTATATTTCTCCAGAACAAACAGGACGTATGAACCGGGGAATTGACTATCGGAGTGATTTTTATTCTCTGGGGGTGACCTTTTTTGAATTACTCACAGGAGAATTACCCTTCAAAAGTGACGATCCCATGGAATTAGTGCATTGTCATCTGGCGAAAATGCCTGCGGAATTAGGGAGTCGGGAAACTATTCCTCAAGTGCTGTCGGATATTGTCTTGAAGTTGATGGCTAAGAATGCAGAAGACCGTTATCAAAGTGCCTTGGGATTAAAGTATGATTTAGCACAGTGTTTGCAGGAGTGGCAGGCTACTGGCGAGATTGCCGGATTTGCGATCGGACAACGGGATGTGTGCGATCGTTTCCTGATTCCTGAAAAGCTCTACGGACGAGAGCAAGAAGTACAAATTCTTTTAGAGTCCTTTGAGCGAGTCAGCTTTGGAGAAACAGAAATGATGCTCGTTGCTGGGTTTTCTGGGATTGGGAAAACCGCAGTCATTAACGAAATCCATAAACCCATTGTCCGACAGCGAGGTTATTTTATTCAAGGAAAGTTTGACCAATTTAATCGTAATATTCCCTTCTCTGCTTTGGTGCAAGCATTCCAAGAGTTGATCGAACAATTGTTAGGGGATTCCGATGTAGAATTAGCCACCTGGAAAGCAAAAATTCTACAAGCGGTGGGAGAGAATGGGCAAGTAATCGTTGATATCATACCAGAACTCGAACAGATTATCGGCCAACAACCCCCAGTCCAAGAACTTTCTGGGAGTGCTTCCCAGAACCGGTTTAATTTACTCTTTAGCCAGTTTATTCGTGTCTTCACAACCCAAGAGCATCCCCTGGTCATATTTTTGGATGATTTACAGTGGGCAGATTGTGCTTCTTTGAATCTCTTAAAGTTGCTGATGGATGATTCAGAAGGGGGATATTTACTGCTCCTTGGAGCCTATCGAGATAATGAAGTTTTCCCGACCCATCCCCTGATGTTAACCTTGGAGGAAATTAAGAAACAGGGGATAACACCCTATACCTTAACTCTGAATCCATTAGGTAAGCCAGAAATTGCCTATTTAGTGGCTGATACGCTGCTGTGTTCTGCTGAAGTTGCTTCACCTTTAGCCGATTTTATCTATCAAAAAACTCAAGGAAATCCGTTCTTTACAACACAGTTTTTGAAGGGGTTACATGACGATGGTTCGATTGAATTTAATGTCAATGTGGGGTCTTGGCAATGTGATATGTCCAAGGTTCGTCAGCTTACGCTTACCGACGATGTAGTGGAATTCATGATGGGTCGATTACAAAAATTATCACCTACAACCCAAGAAGTGATTAAAATAGCAGCCTGTATTGGAAATCAATTTAATCTCAAAATTTTAGCGCTGGCTGGTCAAAGAACTCCAGAAGAAACAGCCGTTCATTTATGGTCATCTTTAGCTGAAGGTTTTATTTTACCCGAAAGTGATGTCTATAAATTTTATTTGCACAGTTCTTTACCTCAATCTACAATTCATGCTTCAAATCCCTGTTATCGATTTCTCCACGACCGGGTTCAACAGGCAGCCTATAGTTTAATTGAAGAAGACCGAAGAAAACAAACTCATTTAGAAATTGGTCGCCGGCTTTGGGAACATCTAGATACAGATGTCGAGAATGTTTTTGAGATTGTTGATCATCTCAATAGAGCAGAGGAACTAATCGGCAATCGCGCCCAGAGAGATGAAATTGCCCAACTCAATTTGCTAGCTGCTCAAAAAGCTAAAAGTACAACCGCTTACGCCGCAGCTAGAGAATATGCCAATGCGGGGCGATCGTTCTTAGGAGAAAATAGTTGGTCAACTCAGTACGATCTCACTCTAGCTCTGTATATTGCTACCCTAGAGGCCGAATTTTTAAGTACAAACTTTGAAGGCATTGAATGTCTCGCTGAAATTGTTCTTCAACGAGCGAAAACTCTTCTCGATCGAGTTGAAGTATATAACATTTTAATTCAGGCTGATATCAGTCAAAATAAGATGCAGAATGTGATAGATTCTGGTCTAAAAGTTTTGGAGATGTTGGAAATCACATTATCGGACGACCCTCGCGATCAAATCAACAATTTACAACAACTCATCGATCTACCCGAAATGACAGATCCTTACAAGTTAGCGGCAATGGATCTGTTGACTAATATTATTACAACCGCTTGGATGGTCAATCCCGAATTATTGAAACAAATTACGTTTACAATGGTCGATCTGTCTCTAACATACGGCAACTGTTCCTGTTCAATTGTTGGTTATGGTTGGTATAGTATGTTGTTATGTGAAGGGTTCGGCGATCTTGAGCTTGGATATCAGTTGGGTGAACTGTCTGTTCAGTTAATGGAACGATTCAATGCTCCAGAGATTAAATCTCAAGTGCTAAATATTGTTGCTGGAGGATCTAGGCTCTGGAAACAACATCCCAAACAATGTATAGAATTAGAGCTAGAAGGAATCAAAAATGGATTAGAATCTGGTGATTTTGAAGGCGCGAGTTATGCGGCAGCAGAATATTGCCATTATCTTTTTCTGATGGGTGAAAATCTAGGTTTCGTCAGCAGTGAATTCCAAAAATACAAAGAAATGATTGAACGGCTGAAGCAAGATTATCATCTAGATTACATCGCTACTTGGCAACAAACAATCCAGAATTTACAGGGACATTTAGAACATCCGACGCAGCTTTTTAGGGATAATTCACAGGGGGAATTGCAAAGAGTACAGAAACTTATAGACGAAAATCAACCGGTACTGGTCTACCATTATCATCTCCTTAAAATGATGTTGTCTTATTTATTTAAGGATTATTTGAATGCTGTAGAGAATGCTATTTTAATCATTCCAGAAACAAAAGAGAATGGCAATAATCTGTTTTCCATCCCGGCAATCTTTTATTCATCTTTAGCTTTACTGGCTGGGGTTCGAGAAACCGGATTAGTTGAGACAGAACACTATTTGGGAAAAGTGGAACAGAATTTGCTTCAGATGGAACACTGGGCCAAATTTTATCCCATGAATTATCAGCATCAATGCGATCTAATTCAAGCTGAACAAGCACGAAACTTGGGTCAAAAGTGGGAAGCTGTGGAGTTTTATAAACGAGCGAGAGTGGGTGCAAAGGAAGGTGAATATCTGCACCATGAGGCGATCGCCTGTGAGTTAACGGCAGAGTTTTATTTTGAACAAGACATGCCCGAAGTTGCCGAAGTTTATCTCATTGATGCTTACTATGCTTATGCACACTGGGGCGCTCAAGCTAAAGTTGCGGACTTGGAACAACGGTATTCCCAAGTACTTGCTCCTATTCTGAATTCAGAAATAAGGTGTACTAAAGAGAACTTTGATTCGTCTAGGGCTACCTCTCTTCATCTGACTTCAACCAGTTCAGGGGCAAATATCTTTCTGGATTTTTCTTCAGCGATCAAAACCTCTCAAGCCCTATCTGGAGAAATGAATCTAGAACAATTACTAGCAAAATTGATACAATCGCTAATCGAAAATGCTGGAGCAACTAAAGGAGCTTTGCTGTTGCCGAAACAGGAGAGTTTATGGATTGAAGCGATCGCCGACTACATAGACGATGCATCCAACATACAAATTCGTTCTTTGGCGCGCTCTCTCCCCCTAGCTTCGACTCAAGAACTCCCCCTAACTATCATCAATCGGGTTTGGCGCACTCGTGAAACTCTAGTCCTGAATCATTCGATCGAGGAATCCCGATTTGCCTCTGACGAGTACTTAAGCCAATCTTTACCGAAGAGTATACTGTGTCTGGCATTGCAGAATCAGGGAAAACTGATCGCCATTCTTTATTTAGAAAATAAACTCACAACCGGCACCTTTACCAGCGATCGCCTAGAAATTCTCAAACTGATCGGCACTCAAGCCACTATTTCCCTAGAAAATGCGCGACTTTACCAACAGTTAGAAGACTACAGTCACAACTTGGAAGAGAAAGTTGAACAGAGAACCCAAGAATTACAAGAAAATAACCAACAATTAGAACAAACCCTCCAACAATTGCAGCAGACTCAAGCGCAATTAATTCAAACCGAAAAAATGTCTTCTTTAGGACAAATGGTAGCGGGAATTGCCCATGAAATCAATAATCCCATCAACTTTATTTTCGGCAATATCATGTATGCTCGCCAATATGTGCAAGATTTGCTCGATCTAGTTAGCCTTTATGAGAAACACTCCTCGGAAGTCGATGCAGCGATCGCCCAAAAACTAGAAGAAATAGAGTTAGATTATTTACGCTTAGATATAGAGAGTCTGTTTAATTCCATGCAAGCGGGTAGCGATCGCATTCATAAAATCATTCAAGGGTTACGGAACTTTGCCCGACTCGATCAATCCAAATATAAAAAAGTCGATATTCATGAAGGCTTAGAAAATACTTTACTGATCTTAAACCATCGTCTCAAAGCTCAACACAATCGTCCAGAAATTAAGATCCTGAAAAACTATAGTTCACTGCCTCTTATCCACTGCTGGGCAAGTCAACTGAATCAAGTATTTTTGAACCTTCTTACCAATGCGATTGATGCTTTAGAAAAAAATCCACTCGATCGATATCCTACCATTCATATTACGACCACTATACTTGATGCCCAAAGGGTACAAATTTCTATCCAGGACAATGGTTCCGGCATGAGCAAAACCAATCTCCAAAAAGCTTTTGATCCCTTTTTTACAACGAAACCAGTAGGTCAAGGAACAGGACTGGGGTTATCAACCAGTTACCAAATTATTACCCAACAACATAGAGGACAGTTACGATGCGTTTCTCAGCCGAGAGAGGGAACAGAGTTGATTATCGAAATTCCCATTTAAATCGGTCAAGCTTAATATTAGGCTAATCTCACCTCTGCTCGTGACTCAAAAGTCTATTAATCGGTGTTAATCGAAGCTATAATTTGTTCAGCTATTGCATCTAAAATAGGCATCACTGATAAGCGGTTTCCCCGTTTAACCACCAATAGCTCTTCTGGGGAAAAGCTCTGTTTTAATTCTGTAATTGAAATCAAGCGGGGAAATTTTTGTATAAATTCGATGTCCACAGTTTGCCAGCGAGGAGCTTCTCGTGTTGCTTTCGGATCGTAATGTTTATCCTGGGGATTAAATTGGGTGGGATCGACAATATTCTCAGTAATCACTTTTGCTAATCCGGTAATGCCTGGGGGTTTGGCATTGGAGTGATAAATAAATACCCGATCGCCAACTTTCATTTGTCGTAAGAAGTTTCTGGCTTGATAGTTGCGTACCCCATCCCAAACTGTGGTGCGATCGCGCTCTAAATCCGTAATACTATAATCTGTCGGTTCTGATTTTAACAACCAATATGGCATGAATAATGGCACAGTTCACTAAATGTAGCGCTAGTTTATCATGGTCAAGGGGCGATCGCCTATAGTCGATTCGATTAAGATTGATACAATCATGATGGGTCTATTGTAGGATATTGTCATACTTTTTTAAGATGATTCATCAGTCAATCTGATTCTTAATGGGCAAGCAGATAGTAAACGTAGTTTTTTGTTGGGGAATGGAGTGGCATTCAAGAAGTCCATCATGGCGTTGGATAATTTGGTGGGCGATCGCCAATCCTAATCCTGTGCCTTTTCCCGCTGGTTTGGTGGTAAATTGATAGTCAAAAATTTGACTTTGTATATCTTCAGGGATGCCTAACCCGTTATCGGTAACCCGAATTTGGATGAGGGAGCGATCGCTGATAAATTCGGTTGCAATAGTAATGGTATAGGATTCCTCTGAAGAACGACCCCCATTTTTCTCGCACCGCTCATCTAAAGCATCAATACTGTTGGCTAACAGATTCATAAATACTTGATTGAGTTGTTCGGGATAACAGAGGATTTGGGGTAACTCTTGATACTCTTTTCTGATTTCAATGGCTCCTCGATTCCCATTGTTTTTGAGGCGGTGTTTGAGGATAAGTAGAGTACTTTCGAGTCCATCGTGAAGATCGGATTCTACTGGCTTATCATTATTTTTTCTGGAAAACTTGCGTAAGGAAATACTAAGTTGTTGGATGCGATCGCTACCTATCTTAATTGAATTGAGAATATTGGGTAAATCTTCTAACACATACTCTAAATCAATCGTCTCCGAGTGATCGATAATAGCTTCCGTCGGCTGGGGATATTCCTGCTGATAGAGTTGCAAATGCTCCATTAAACTCTGTACTCCTTCTTGGGCAAATGCCAGATTATTCGTAATAAATCCCAAGGGATTATTAATTTCATGGGCAATTCCGGCAATGAGTTGACCCAAAGTTGCCATTTTCTCACTTTGAACTAACTGAATTTGAGTCTCTTGTAACGTTTCAAAAGCACCCAATAAAGCCGCCGTTCGAGCTTCCACTTTCTGTTCTAACTTAAAGGTTAGTTCTCGAATAGTTAATTGACTTCTAACTCGTGCTAATACCTCTTCACACTGAAACGGCTTACTAATATAATCTACACCCCCGACTTGAAAGGCCTTGACCTTATCAATCACATCATCTAAGGCACTAATAAAAACCACTGGAATTTCCGCAGTCTCTGGATTAAGTTTTAAGCGTTCGCAAACCGTATACCCATCTAAATCGGGCATTTTAATATCGAGAATGACTAAATCGGGAGGATCGGCCTGGCAAGAATTTAAGGCCATTTCTCCATTGAGAGCTTTACGCACTTTATACCCTTGTTCGGCTAACATCGTAGAGAGTAAGCGAATATTATCCGGGGTATCATCGACAATTAAAAGATTTTTTGAATCTATATTATTGTTCACCATAAGACTGGGTATGACAGGACAACTGTTGACAGTTTTTAGACAGTTAAATCGTTATCGATAGACAGAATTCCTGCCTTGTTGTTTGGCATGATAGAGTGCTTTATCAGCACTGGAAATCAAGTCTTCTGGAGATAAATCGGAATCTGGAAACCGACAAGCGATCCCCAAACTAACCGTAACATATGAACTCACGATCGATTGACTATGGGGAATTTTGAGGGCTTTCACTTGTACACGAATGAGTTCGGCCACTTGTAAGGCATAATCTGACGAGGCATTGGGTAAAATTATGGCAAATTCTTCTCCCCCATATCGGGCAACTAAAGAGCCAGAATAGGTGACAACTTGTTTCATCGCTTGAGCCACCTTTTGTAGAGATTGATCGCCTTTTAGATGGCCATAGGTATCATTATAAAGTTTGAAATAATCGACATCAGCCAAAATCAACGATAGGGCTTGGGGATATCCTCCAGTATAGAAAGGTAGAGAAAATAACCGTTTCCATTCTTGTTTGAGATAATCATTAAAATGGCGACGGTTACTGAGTTGGGTGAGTTCATCTACGGTCACTAGCCGTTCTAAATTTTGTTGCGTTTGTTGTCGTTGGTTGACCTCTTGTTTCAGTTGTTCGAGTTCTTCTTTGAGTTTGTTCTGTTGATAGCAGAGGCTAAGTTGATGCTCTACCCGAGCTAAGACTTCTTCGACTTGGAAGGGTTTGGTAATGTAGTCTAGTCCGCCAGATTTGAAGGCCTGCAATTTATGGTTGGCTTCATCTAAGGTACTCAAGAAAATAATGGGGATTTGGGCGGTCATGGAGGAAGATTTGAGGACATCACAAACTTGATAGCCATTCATGCCAGGCATATTAATATCGAGTAAGATTAAATCCGGAGGCTGGGCGGTGCAGGAGGCGATCGCCATTTCTCCATTGATGGCTTTTCGTACTTTATACCCCTGCTGTGTCAGCATTTTGGAGAGCAAACGCAAATTATCGGGCAGATCGTCCACAATTAAGATATTGCGCCCCATGAGTTCCGGTTCTGCGATCATGGTCTTACCTTTTCAATTAACGACACCACACAGTCAAAGCGAAAATTATGGGCCCATTCTGATAATTGCTGGGATAGAGGACTTAAGGATTGGGGAATTTGGTCAATGAGTAAGACCATTTCATCGTCAAATCCTTTAATGGCCGTTTGATAGAGTTCCTCGATCCACTCTGGTGTCATTTCTGCGAGATAGTCTTCTAAAGGACGCGCTAGAGGTTGATCGGCTTCTGAGGGGGAATTTTCATTCTCTTGATAAAGATACTCAATTCCTAGATGTTGGGCAATTTTTTCTAAGAGAATGTTTTCTCGGAAGGGTTTACGCAAGAATTCATCACATCCAGCACTGAGGACTAAATTGCGTTCTTCTTCAAAGGCGCTGGCTGTGAGGGCAAAAATGAGGGTACTGCGACCTTTGGAGGTACTTTTAATTTGTCGGGTGGCTTCGTAACCGTCCATGACCGGCATTTGCATATCCATGAGAATTAAATGGGGATACCATCGTTTCCAGATGGAAATCGCCTCTTGGCCATTAGATGCTACCTCCACCTCAAAGCCTAAATTGCCCAACATTTGCAGCAGGAGCATCCGACTTTCTTGGCGATCATCTACAGCTAAAATCCGTTTAGTGGGTTGCCCAGGAGCTAATCCCTTCACCTTACGAGTGGGAACAGAGGACTCAATCTCACTTGAATCTATTAATTTGACTTGGATGGAAAAGGTAAAGGTCGATCCGCGATCCACTTCGGAAGTCACGGTCAAATCTCCCCCCATCAACTGCACAAACTGACGACTAATGGGCAATCCCAATCCAGTCCCCTGTTGGGATTTACGCCCGGTTTCCGTTTGCCCAAAGGGTTCAAATAGTTGATGCAACTCTTCTGGGGCAATTCCTGGTCCTGTATCTTCGACTCGAAACTCAATAGTTGTCTCTTCCTGATTTTCTACTGTTGATTGTCCATTTACCCGCAGGGCAACCCCCCCATCTTGGGTAAATTTAATCGCGTTCCCCAGTAAATTAATTAAAACTTGGCGCAATTTTCCTTCATCTGCACCAATAAATTGGGGCACATAGGAGTCCCGTTCAAAGAGGAGGTGCAAGCCTTTTGACGTGGCTTTAAGCTGAAGCATTTCTTCAATACTTTTGAGCAGGCGATAGAGATCGAAGTTACTGGGATTGAGGGTCACTCGACCTGCTTCTATTTTGGACATTTCCAAAATATCATTAATCAACTCTAGAAGATGTTCTCCCGATCGCCCAATAATCTCTAAATTTTCTTGGTGTTCTCGTTTGAGTGAAGGGTCTCGACTCATGATTTGGGTAAAACCAAGAATCGCATTTAAAGGGGTGCGCAGTTCATGGCTCATATTAGCTAAAAACTCACTTTTGGCTTGATTCGCCTGTTCTGCTGTTTCTTTGGATTTGGCTAGGGCTTCTTCTGCGTGTTTGCGTTGGGTAATATCATTAGTGACCGACAGTAAACAATCTTCTCCTCTGAGTTTAATGATATCGGCAGAAAGTAGGGTAATGCGGCGCTCTCCGGATTTGGTACAAAATTCAAATTCATAATCGCGGATAAAGCCCTGACTCACTAGGGTTTCAAAGAGGTTGACTCTCTGTTCCATTTTTGTCCAGAGTTCCAATTCTACGGCGGTGCGCCCAATGACTTCTTCGTTGGTATATCCGGTGGTTCTTAGGAAGGCATCATTGACTTCTAGGTGTCGCCCATCTTTCATGGAGGTGATGGTAATGGGGTGTGGGGTACACTGAAAGACAATGGAAAATTTATCTTCGGATGCTCGCTTATCGGTTTCGGCGAGGGTGCGATCGCTAATTTCTTGCTCTAGTTGCTTTGTTTTGGTTTCCAGCTCTTGGGTTCTAGATTTAACTTGAGCCTCTAACGTTTGATTTAAGTGTTTGAGTTGGGTTGATAAAACAGTGAGTTCTTGGCGTTTGTTTTCTAAGTCTTGAATTTCTTGATCGGAACGTAGGTTTTTTAATAAACAGATCCCTAACGTTTGTTGATTGAGCTGATCTTTATGCTGATAATCATTAATCTCATAATTGAGCCATATAGAAAACTCTAAGGCTCGATCCGGCTCTGTTGCACAGACAATAAGGCGATGGCATGAGTTGGCACAATCTTCTCTAATCCACTGAACCAGATCTAACCCACCCCTGGGTTTGTCTAGATCTAGATCGATAAAAACAATGCTAAAATCTGGATTGACTTCTAGATAACTTTGCGCTTTTTTTCTATTCTTTATCCATTCGACTTGCAAGGATTTTCCTTGAAATACAAAATCCTGAAATTTCTCCGTCAAAGTCTGGTAAATCTGTGGATCTCGATCGATCGCTAAAATCGACCAACAGGCAGTTGATGACTGATTGGATGCACCCCGGTTATGGTTTTTCGATGGCAAGAGTTCAGCGGTTTTGTCCGATGATTCTCTCTGTTTTTTCTTCATAGTTGATACCAAAACCGTAAGTTACTGGCTACGTGTTATAGCAGTGCGTGAGTCTATTAGGACAGACAAGGGGCTGAGAACAACTTGGTCTCTTCCAGTTTTCAGTTATTTATTATACCATCTTATGATATCTTGCACTAATATATCCTTGACAGACAAGGGTCTTAAGCCTCTTGTTAAAGTGCAACCTCATAGAGTAATGGCATGACTTAGCTATAATAATCTACTCATTATAATCAACTTCTGTCGGATCTCAAATTGGCTTAAAAACTTGTCATATCTAGACTGTGTAATATTCAGCGTATTTAATGATCTTGTTTCTCGTATCTTCAACTAAATTGGATTCAAGGCTAAACACGCACTGCCATAGGCAGCTAAAGGACTGATGGGGGTGAGAAAGGGAACAGATAAATAGGTTTGCCGTAGCTGTGACCAAGTATGACTTTTTGCTCCCCCTCCAGCCGTATACAAGCGTCTGAGAGGGGTAGCTCCCAGTTCGGAGAGTCGTTGATATCCCAGAGCTTCAATACGGGCGATCGCTTGTAGGAGTCCATGGAGAAACTCAACGGGGTTATCTGGACGGGGATCGAGACGGGGGAGGAGGTTCGGATCGTTGATCGGAAAGCGATCGCCTTTTCCGAGTAAGGGATAATAATCTAGGGGACTTTCCTGATGAGGGTTAATTTGACGGGAGAAAGTATCTAATTCTACGTCAGTAAAAAAATGCCGTAGCACTGCACCCCCAGTATTAGAAGCGCCTCCCACTAAATAGCGATCGCCAAACCGATGGCTATAAATTCCATAACAGCTATCGTTAACCGGGATTTCACTGAGCAATTTTAACACTAAGGTGGAGCCAAGAGAGGTCACCGCATCACCGGGAAAAGATGCACCACTGGCAATAAAGGCGGCGATACTATCGGTGGTTCCAGCACAAATGAGACAATCGGAGGAGAAGGAAAAGGATTGGGCAATGTCTGGTAAGATAGGGGCGATCGCTTCTCCAGGGGTATAAATTTTCGGTAACTTTAGAGTTGCAGGGAGCTTAGGGAACCAATCGGGATAGCACAAATTATGGACATCATAGCCCAATTTGAGGGCATTGTGACAATCACTGATCCCGAGTCTTCCGTGGAGTAAAGAGGCTAACCAGTCAGCTTGATGGAGGACATAGATTGGGCGATCGCCAAATGAAAGGTTTTCTAATCCCCAAAACAGCTTTGCCAAGCTCGATGTGGCACTCAAAACCAGATGATCCGCAGGCGCAAAGCTTTGTAACTGAGGAATAACAGATTTTCCTCGGTCGTCATTGTACATCAGTGGGGGTACGATCGCCTCGCCCTCGCGATCGCAAAATAGGACAGTTGCCGAAGTCCCATTGATTAAAATTCGCGTAATCTGTTGGCGACACTCTAGTGGCAGTTGCTCTAATAACGAAAACAGGCTAGTTTTCCAGACTTGGGGATGCTGGCGATCGTAAGTGCAGGTTGCCTGAGCAAAGATTGCCCGATCTGGATTAATGGCGATCGCCCTAGCTCCCGATGTGCCAAAATCGATTCCTAACGCTAACCCCATATACAGTAATAAATTTATTACGAATACCCTATCATAACCCGTTCAATCCTATTTACACAGTCAATCTTTAATCCATCAACACTTAGTAGGAGACATGACTCTTTTAGCTTGGTTTTCGGGTAAAACTTCATTCTCAAACTCAGGATACTGGGAATCCAGAGTATAAGCAATTTTGCGAATTAAAGGAAAAGCAATTTTCCCCAACTTTAACTGCCTAAAAACAGCTTGCGGATCGGATAAGTGGGTTGTGGGTAATTCCTGCCCCATTTTTTTGAAGACTAAGCCAAGGGGAATTTTAAGCTCTTCTTGTAGTTGTAAACATTGGACTAAAAATTGACTGTAAGGGCCAATAATTGAACCCACTCCGCCTCGCGCTTGCCCCCAGCCAATATAGTAAATCCCTTTATAATCGTCTAAAAAAGTTCCGGCATAACATTGAACGATTGCCCCTTTAATCCGTTGCAGCTCATCAGGCAAAAAGGGATAGGCAACATGATACCCTGTAGCGCAAACAATCAAATCAATATTAGCCGAACTACCATCGACAAACTCTACGGTAGAGTCATGCAAGCAGTCAATGCCAGGCTTGGGTATGATTTTTCCTTGTTTAATATAATAAGGAACTTCATTATTGATAGTAGGATGTTTGGTAAATAGGCGATGGTTCGGTTTGGGTAAACCATAGCATTTATGGGGGCCAAAAGTGAGTTGAATAATCGTCTGAGCCATAGCTCGTTGTACCCATTCGGGCATCCACCATTGAACCAGATTAACGACTGGAACGCCGACAAAGGTTTTGGGAATAAACCAAACGGACTCCCGCAAGCTAAGAAACGATTTTGCAGCAACTCGTGCTGCTTCAGCAGCAATATCACAACCTGAGTTACCTCCACCAATAACAAGGACTCGTTTACCCCGTAGTTGCTCCGGATGTTTATAATCTTTAGAATGAATGATTTCACCCTTGAATTCACCTTGAAATTCTGGAAAGCGCTTGCACCAATGATGACCATTACAGATTAAAATTCCCTTGTAAGTTCTTTCTTCTCCGTTTGCAAAAATGACGTGCCAGAGATTATTCTTGGTTGGATTAACGGCGATGACTGTGCGATTAAGTTCGATATTTTCCCGTAATTGATAATGGTCGGCAAAATTACGCAGATAGGCTAACATTTGAGCCGCACTTGGAAAGTCGGGATAGTCATCTGACATAGGAAACTGAGGGAATTGGGTAACCTTTCGAGAGGAGATAATATGGGCAGTTTCATACACGCCATGATACCAATTGCCCCCAATATCATCGCTGGCATCAACTTGATCGTAGGGAATTTGGGCAGATTTCAGAGCCTCGGCAATACCGAGTCCGATAAAACCCGCCCCAAGGATGATGTATTTTTCACAGGTTTGGGACATGATAATGAGAATGGATGGACGATCGCAAACTTAGAGGATTATAGACTAATTAAAAGAATTGTGGTGATAAAAGTCCCTTCTCCAAAACTAATTTTAAATATCGTCCCATATTACGGCGCTTTCCCCTGTAACCGCGCGAATTTTTAGTAGCTGTTCACTGGCGTTTTGGATGGAGTCTATAGTACCTGGGTTAATTAAACCGTAGTAGTCAAACACATGAACTTGTTGGGTTTTAACTGCTTTCAGTTGTGACCAAAATCCATTGGATTCCCACTCTTTTAATGGAGATTGATTGGCAAACTGAATGACAATTAATACATCAGGATCGATTTGTAAGAGTTTTTCTGGAGAGAGGGTAATATAGCCGCTAATGGGGGCATTGTCTTGTAAGTTGGCGGTGATATTTTCAAAGTTCAACTGACTTAAAAAATCACCTGACCAACTATTCTTATTCGGCGATAGGATGGGTTGGGTACTGGCCAGAATTAAGGTGGTTGGTCCAGGGGGGTTGGAAGAAGGAATAAAAGTTTGATATTGGTTTAACAGGGGTTGGGGGTCAGCATTTATGGCAGAGGCGATCGCTTCCGTCAAGGCTTCTAAGCTCTCCCAACTCTCCAAAGAGACTAAATACGTCTCAATATTCAGCTCCGTAAGCCTGGCCGCAATTTGATCGTGAAACCCAGTTGCACCAATGACTAAATCGGGTTTCAGAGCAATAATTTTCTCTAAACTTGGTGCAGTTTGTCCTTGACTGACAGGGGTGATGTCGGCGAACCGGGGGTCTTTCTCTAGCAGGGAACTTCCAGGAATACCCACTAATTTGGAAGCGTCTAACCGTTGTAAAATATCCGCCGAAAGAGAGGTTAAGGCCACTACTCGCTCTACGCTTTCGGTTGGAATCTCTTCTGGAGAGCTAAGGGGTGTCTCTAGAAGAGGAGAAGCCTGGGGTTGAGTACAGGCGAAGAGACTCAAACTCAGGAGGATCGCTAAACCCACTCCGATCCACCGAGTCTCATTTTGCCTGTTCCTCAACATAATCATCACTCCTACATTTGAGATTGGATATAGTTTGCTTCCCCAAGCATCTCCATCAGTCTTAATTGTTGTTCTAACCAATAGGCATGATCTTCTTCCGTATCCGTTAGAATCACTTCTAAGATTTCGCGAGTTTGATAATCTTGCTCGGTTTCGCAAACGGCGATCGCTTCTTTCAAGTCGGAAACTACTTTGTACTCTAACTCTAAGTCACTAGCGAGCATTTCCTTTACTGTTGAGCCAATATTGAGACCCTCCTGTTGGGATAAATCTGGACGTGCTTCTAAAAACAATAATCGCTTAATAATCGCATCCGCATGTTGGGTTTCTTCTTGCATTTCATGATCGATGCGCTCATAGAGCTTATTCAATCCCCAATCTCCATACATACGAGAATGGGTAAAATACTGATCCCGTGCAGCGAGTTCACTTCTGAGCAGTTTGTGCAGTTGGTCAATAACTCGATCTGTCCCTTTCATTGTTTTCGTCTCACTTTAAAACTGGGTGGTTACTCGGATAATTGTTGGGATTACATCATCGATTGCAGATAATTTTCTAATCCTGCACTTTCGATTAGCCATTGTTGAGATTCGAGCCAATCAATCGACTCTTCGATGTCCTCTAGAATTTCTTCTAGCATGTCCCGACTAACATAGTCTTGAACCGATTCACACAGTTTAATTGCCTGTTGGAGATCTGACCGTATGTCTTGATACATTCTCAAGTCGTTTTGCAACAGTTCTGGTACTGTTTCACCGATGAGCAATTTACCTAAATCTTGTAAATTGGGCAAACCTTCCAGAAATAAAGTCCGCTCAATCAGCTTATCGGCATGTTTCATCGCTGCAATCGATGCCTTATACACTTTATCGTTTAGCTGATGAAGTCCCCAGTTTTTACAGATTCTGGCATGGAGAAAAAACTGGTTAATTGCCGTCAATTGAAGTTTGAGGGCAGCATTTAATTGGGTGTGGACATTAGTATTGCCCTGCATTGGTGTTCTCCTAACTGATTGATTGCTCTTTAATCAAGAACAGGTATCGATTTCGAGCTGTCTTTGCCGATCCTACTTGACTTCCTAGGGGCTGTCAATGCATAATGGAAGGGGTTAGTTGAGAATACTTTTCATTAACTTAGAGTTAAGTTAAGACAAGAATAACTAAAATCTAGTGGAGGCAGTGAACCTAGATGTACATTTGTATTTGTCATGCAATTACGGATCGCGATATTCGCAAGGCGGTCGCTCAAGGAGCTTGTTCTATCGATCTAGTCTGCGATCGCCTGGAATTTTCTGGTGGTTGTGGACGCTGTCGGGAACATGCCCAACAAGTGGTCCAAGAAGCGCTCTCTGAAAACCAAGCACCGATAGAAATTGGCTCAATTGCTTGTAAAACTCAAGAGCGTTATGACGATCGCCGTAAAGCTTCTTAAGAGTTACTCACAATTTGTTGAGTCAAACTCTTAATAAGAAAATACTTTTAAATTCGCCTATTGAGTAACAGTAACTATCCAAGGTTGGAATAGCTCCACCCATTGGGAGTGACTGACCACCAGGGTGGGATAGGGGTAATGATGATAATCTTCACCCGATATGAGGGGAAAAGGAGCCGCATGGGTGAGGGGAACCCAGACGACACCAGCAGCATGGGATATCGCCCAAACTGCGGCAATATCCCAGATTTTCGGGGTCGCTTCTATCCCCCCGATGGCAATTCCGGCAGAAACGGTGAGTATACTGTAAGTTGCTACACCAAGCATCCGAATTTTACAGGGAAAAGGAGCGGAATCGGCCTGCAAAACCGAGGTAGTGCGAGCGCAACGATTACAAAGATTAAAGAAATGATTGTGACTGGGCTGATCGGACGTTGGGGTAATGGGGCGATCGTTCAAGAACGCCCCGACGGGATGGCCTTCTAGCTCTGAGGGAGCATTCCAAAACCCATAAAAGGAGTGACGAATGGGGGGAAAATAGAGATAGCCAAATACAGGAGTGCCTTGATAGAGTAAGGCCATAGAAATTCCCCACAGGGGAACGCCACGCGTAAAATTGGTTGTACCATCAATGGGATCAACAATCCAACACCAAGGAGTATCGGGGAAATGTTGGGCGGTTTCTTCTGTTAACACTCCATGATCGGGAAATTGGGCTAAGATTCGTTCTTGTAATTGGCGATCGGCCCATTGATCTGCCTGCGTCACTAAAGAACCATCGTCTTTTTCAAGTCCCTGCACCTGACCAAACTGCTTGAGAAGTTCTTCTCCGACCTCCTCGGTTGTCACTTTCACAAACTCCAAAACTTGTTTCCACAGGGGATAATTCATTAACTCCATACTGACTAAGCTAGAATAACTACAATCCGATCTTAAGATGAACGGGTTTCCTATGGAGTATCGAGAAATTATTGAGTTTTGGTTTGACCAAATCGATCCGAAGCAGTGGTGGAAAAAAGATGAATCATTGGATCTCCTCATTCGCGATCGCTTTGGTCAAATCCATAATCAAGCAACGCTGTGCGAACTTTACCCTTGGCGGACAGATCCTTTAGGAAGATTAGCTGAGATTATTATTCTCGATCAGTTTTCTAGAAATATATATCGAAATCAGGCATTAGCTTTTGCCTTTGATTCCTTAGCATTAGCGCTCGCTCAAGAGGCAATTTCTGGTCAAACGAATCGATATCTTACTATTGAGCAAAAGTCATTTCTCTATCTACCTTTCATTCATAGTGAATCTCTGAGAATTCATGAAATTGCTGTAGAATTATTTAGCCAGCCAGGATTAGAGTCCAATCTCCAGTTTGAATACAGACACAAGGAAATTATCGAGAAATTTGGACGGTATCCCCACAGAAATGATCTTTTGGGTCGTTTATCTACACCCGAAGAAACTAAATTTCTTCAACAACCGGGTTCATCCTTTTAATCAGTGAAGGAGCCATTCTTAATTCCTGACTCCCCCTTCTCTCTTGTCGGAATCCGGAACACCAGATACAGTGTGGAATAACTTTGGTGTGGTCTGTAAGGAGTGGATATGCTCAGTCAAGAATCTTCGCGGAAATTTCAATCGAATCGTTCATCTTTACAAGAAAGTGGGGCAACTGTGCCTTTGCGGGAACGAGCTTGGGTAGAAATCGATCGAGGGGCGATCGCCCATAATGTGCGAGAACTCAAACACCATTTACAGCAAAACTGTCAGTTAATGGCAGTCGTGAAGGCGGATGCGTATGGTCATGGGGCGATCGCTGTGGCTGAAACTGCCTTGGAAGCGGGGGCAAGTTGGTTAGGGGTGGCGACAATTCCAGAGGGGATACAATTACGGGAAGCCGGGATAGAAGCCCCGATTCTACTTTTAGGCGCGGTTAATAGTCCGGAACAAATTCAGGCGATCGCCCATTGGCATCTGCAACCGACTCTGTGTAGTGCCAAACAAGCTTTAATTGTTTCCGAAACCCTGAGTGAACTGGACAAAACCCTCACGGTTCACCTGAAACTGGATACCGGAATGTCCCGTTTAGGTATTCCTTGGCAAGAAGGAGCTGAGTTTTTCCAGCAGGTTTCCCACTTACCCCATCTCCAAATTGGCAGTATCTATTCCCACTTGGCAACGGCGGATAGTCCCGATCCGCAGATCATGAATCAACAGCATCAGCGTTTTCAAGAGGCGATCGCCCAAATTAAAGCCACGGGGTTACCTTTGCCAAAACTGCATTTAGCTAATTCTGCGGCTACGTTATGCGATCGCTCTTGCCATTATGACTTTGTGCGCGTCGGACTGGCTACCTATGGACTCTATCCCGCTCCCCACCTCCAAGATTTGGTCAGCCTCAAACCGGTAATGCAAGTCAGAGCAAGGATCACCCAAATTAAAACTATTCCTGCGGGAACCGGTATTAGTTATGGATATCAATATATTACGGCCCAGGAGATGACTGTTGCTGTTGTGGGTATCGGATATGCCGATGGGGTTCCTCGTAACCTCTCCAATAAACTGCAAGTCGGTATTCGAGGGCAGCGTATTCCCCAAGTGGGCGCTATTACCATGGATCAGTTAATGCTTGATGTTAGCAGTATCCCCGATCTGCAAGTGGGCGAGGTCGTTACCCTTTTAGGGCAAGATGGCCAAAATCAGTTTACCGCTGATGATTGGGCGGACACTCTTGGTACTATTTCTTGGGAAATCTTATGTAGCTTCAAACATCGTTTACCGAGAGTAACTCGATGATCTCCAGCATGGGACGGGTTTTGTCTTTTGCGATCGCCCGTTACTCGACTCAGGGAATGGTATATTCCCTCGCGATTTGTTCAAAGAGGGGATAATATTGGGCAAATTCTGAACTGGGCGATCGCCCTTCCCAAACATAATAGACTTGATTGCTATAGATTCTCAGGGTTAACCGGCTGGTGGTCGTCTCTAGAGTTGGGGTTAATAAGCCTTTGATTCCTTGGTTGGTGATGAAGTTTGAACCATCGTGTAAGCCATTAAGTTCGACCTGAGACTGGGCAAACCCTTGGATCTGAATCTCTGGGCGATCGGGATGGCTGAAAATTTGCCCGTCCTGATTTTCCGGTGGCGGTTGCGCTTGCCATCGATCGGGATAGGGAAATGTAAATCCATAACGGGGATTTTGATAAATTTTCCAGTTATTCAATGGGGGATTTGCAGCGCAAGCAGAGACTGAAATCATTACACACAAAAGGATTAGCGCTTTTAACGCTGTCCTCAACATCCTCCGCTTTGTAAACAAATGTAACAATATTGCCGTCATACAGTCTTTACGTCTTGACAGCTAATGATAGAATCGATAAGGTAATAAGGCATAGCCGGATAGGACGACTCCAGAGCTATATGCAAGACAAGCAAAAAGTTACGCTGTACATTCCCCCAGAACTCCATCGTCGGCTAAAAATACAAGCGGCGATCGATTTAGAACCGATGTCAGCCATTGTAGAACGGGCAATTACATTCTACCTGGAACATCCAGAGGTCGTGGACAATATGAACGATTCCTACGGGAAAACATATCAAATCCATACCTGTCCAGAATGTGAGAGTTCAGTGGTTATCCAAGATGGAGAACTGGTCGCTCTTAAGAATCAGCCCACAGTGCTGTCTGAAGAGGAACTGCCAGTTGAGAGGGTGTCAAACCTTGATTCCCAGATTTCTCAATCTGGCGAGGAAGAATTGGTTCCGTGCTAGATATTGTCGGATCATATGCTGACATAAATGGCCGGACTAATCCGATTGTAAGCTAAACGTTTAACCCTGGGTTATCCACTTAGTATCGATCAGATTAGTCTAGCCCCAACCGGTATTCCCCCTGTTGCAAGTAGGTCGATCGCTATGCGAGAGCAGCTTAGTATTTTAATTAAAGCTCAATATCCCCTAATCTACCTCGTAACCTCTGAGGAAGAGCGGGCAGAGCAATCCATAGCCAACCTTGCACAAGGCAAGTCTCCAAGACGACTCTACGTTTGGACAGTCACCCGTGGAATGGTTGAGTACGGAGAACCTCGCAGCGTAACCCAGCACAACACGTTGTCACCGGAAGCGGCGATCGAATGGGTGATTCGCCAACCTTCCAAAGAAGGGGCAATCTTTATCTTTAAGGACTTGCATTCCTTCTATACTCCAACGATCGTGCGGTGGTTACGCGATGCGATCGCCAACTTTAAGGGAACTCAGAAGACCATTATATTAATGTCTCCTGTGCAAGAAATTCCCATTGAATTGGAAAAAGAAATTATTGTTCTTGACTTTCCTTTACCCGATCTTGAGGCTCTCAACCAAATCTTATCCGCTCAACTCGGTTCTAGTCGGATCAAGACCAATGTGCGAGAAAAACTCCTCAAAGCTGCCCTAGGATTAACCCTAGATGAAGCGGAAAAGGTCTATCGTAAAGCTCAAGTAACAGCCGGTCGATTAACACAATCTGAGGTAGAAATCGTTCTATCTGAGAAAAAACAGTTAATTCGCCGTAATGGTATTCTCGAATACATTGAAGAAGACGAAACCCTTGATTCAGTCGGGGGCTTAGAAGAACTCAAATCCTGGCTCAAACAGCGATCGAACGCCTTTACTGAGCGAGCCAGGCAATACGGACTCCCCCAACCCAAAGGAATGCTCATTTTAGGCGTTCCCGGTTGTGGAAAATCCTTAATTGCTAAAACAACCTCTCGCCTGTGGGGATTACCCCTACTGCGCCTGGATATGGGTCGAGTCTACGATGGGTCTATGGTTGGTCGTTCAGAAGCGAACCTCCGAAATGCCCTGAAAACGGCTGAATCCATTTCCCCCGCTATCTTGTTCATTGATGAACTCGACAAAGCCTTTGCTGGAGGAACCGGTTCGGCGGACTCCGATGGCGGAACCTCTAGCCGGATCTTCGGCTCGTTCCTCACCTGGATGCAGGAAAAAACCTCCCCAGTGTTTGTCATGGCAACCGCTAACCGTGTAGAACGACTGCCTGGAGAATTCTTGCGTAAAGGTCGCTTTGACGAAATTTTCTTTGTCGATCTACCCAATCAACAAGAGCGTCAAGATATTTTCACCATTCATCTAGAAAAACGTCGCCGAGATATATCCCGCTTCGATATCGAGCAACTCTCGAAGATCTGCGATGGTTTTTCCGGAGCTGAAATTGAGCAGGCCCTGATTGCAGCCATGTATGAAGCATTTGCCCAGGATCGGGAATTTACCCAACTGGACATCATTGCTGCGATCAAAGCCACGTTGCCCCTGTCAAAGACGATGCAAGAACAGGTCACTGCCCTCAGAGACTGGGCAAGACAACGTGCTAGACCTGCGGCTGCTTCGGTTGCTGAATATCAGCGACTGGAGTTCTAACAGACTTTCTCTCCTGCTCCCAACAGGAGGAAAGACTAGCGCATCCCTCGCTAGTTCATCCAACGCCAGCGAGCGCCATCAGCGCTCAACGGCATAGTTTCAATCCATGAGTTGTCGTTTCTCTCAAACAACGTTTTCTTAGGAGGAAATCTCAAATGTCTCACTTTAGCACCCTGCGTACCAAAATCACCGACGCTGAAATCCTCAAGTCTTCCTTGCGTGACCTGGGTATCTCCGTTAAGAGTGAAGCCAATGTGCGTGGATACAATGGCCAACAGGTTCGTGCTGACATCGTTGCGGTTCTCGAAGGCGAGTATGACCTCGGCTGGTCTCGTAATGCCGATGGTTCTTTCGACCTGATCGCCGACCTCTGGGGTGTTGCGAAAAAGCACAATCAAACCGAGTTGATCAACTCCATCAACCAAAAATATGCAGTCAACAAGACCCTGAGCGAAGTTAAGCGTCCTGGTCTGCAAAACGCTAACGTGAAATTGGTTGTCCAAAAGTAATTTCTCTAGCGCGTTTCCAAGTTAACGGGTTAACCTAATGCTGGTTACCCCGTTTTTTTATGTCGAGAGAGCTATGGATCACATTGCATCTGAGTTTAATCCCAAAATCACTCAAGTATTACAAGAGTGTGGTCAACAAATTGAGTTTCTCAGTGAGTCTTTTGAGGTCGATCAAAAAGGCCCAGGAGATTATGTAACCAATGTCGATCGCTATTTAGACCGGAAGCTGTCTCAGGTTTTTGGCGGTATGTTTCCCCAAGATGGCATTATTAGCGAGGAAAATGAAGTATCAAGACGCTTATTCCATCAAGGGTATGAACAATTATGGTGTATCGATCCCTTAGATGGTACAGAAGGATTAGTCAATGGTCGTCAAGATTATGCGGTGATGGTAGGGTTGTTGCGAGATTATCAACCGATCGCCGGTTGGGTTTATGCTCCTGCACGGGCAAGATTATATTATGGGGGCCAGGATTGGGGTTTATTTGAAATTCGCTCTCAAGAACTACCCAAAGCCATCATTCCCCAAATACCTCCCTCTCCCTCTACATCATTCTGTCCCGTGCAAATTGGCTTTCAAGACCGGAAAAAGTATGGCCAAGCTCTAACTCAGTTTGTTCCCCACATTCAATTTTACTCTTTAGGCAGCTTTGGCTTGAAGGTCTTAGAGGTAATTTTTGGTCGGGTTGGCCTGTATTTTTACTTCAATCGTCGGGTAAAACTCTGGGATACTGTCGGCCCCATCGCCTTAGCTCAGAGGGCGGGATTAATTTGTTGCGATCTAGAGGGTCAACCCTTAGAGTTTAGCCCCAATGCCATTCATCCGGATACCTTGGCCCACGAGCAAATGATCGTTATTGGTTGGCCAGAGTATATTGAGGCTCTTCTACCAGGATTACAGAAAGCGGTGTATTCAGTTCAAGGGGCGATCTCCACCAGCTAATCCTAGCTCCTTAAGATCGCAATCGTCCTGACCTTAGGATACTAACGACAAGCCATAATCCAATAAAGCTGGCGGCTCCAAATAAGACGGCGCTGAGTAACGAGAGTTGGGGACTTTGGGCATTACTGGAAATAACGGCTGCTCCCATAATTAGGGAACCAACGAGAATGCTAAAGGAGAGGCGGTTAGCGGAGTCGTCAATACTGCGACGAAGTCGCTCTAGGTCTTTAACCTGAATATTCCAATTCAAGGTTTCTGAGGTTAAACGGTCGAGAAATAATTCAATTAGGCGAGGGGATTGTAAGGAGAGACTTTTGAAATCGAGAGCCGTTCTGAGTAGGGTTTGAATGGGTTTATCTCCGAGCAATTGGCGCTGGAAAATATCGGTAATCAGAGGTTTAATTTGATCGAGTAAATTAATTTGGGGATTAAAGCCTCTGGCGACTCCTTCTAAGTTGGCTAAAGATTTGGCATAGAGTCCCATATTACCGGGGAGACGAATTTTGTTTTTGCGGGCAACTTCGAGAATTTCGTAGAAGACTTCGCTAAAGTTAATTTCACTCAAATTAACGTTATAGTATTTGCGAAGCATCCGTGTATAGTCGGCTTCCAAACGACTAAGATTAACGGGTTGATTCGATTCGGCTAAATCTAAGGTGAGTTGGGCGCAACGTTGGGCATCAATATCCACGATCGCCAGCAACATTTCGGTTAGAATTTGTTGAGTCCGTGGATCTAAGCGTCCAATCATACCACAGTCTAACAGGGCCACTCTTCCATCGTTGAGTAAGAAAATGTTGCCAGGATGAGGATCGGCATGAAAGAAGCCGTTAATATAAATTTGTTGGAAAAAAGCCCGGAAGAGGAGAGTTGTTACCCGATCTCGTTTTTGCTCGAGCGATAGGGTGGGAGTGACGAATGGGGTTAAGTCGGCTGAAAGGAGAGGTTTGCCTTCTAACCATTCTAAAACCAGGAGTTTTTGGCTGGTATAGTCCCAGTAGACTTGGGGAATAACAAGTTGTTTGGGGTCAAACCAGCGACTGGCGGATAAATTTTCTTGCATTTGTGTGGTGAAATGGCCTTCTTTAGTGAAGTCCAGTTCATCGCGCAGGGATTTGGTAAATTCGTCAGCGAGGGCGACTAAATCATAGTCTTGACCAAAATCGCTCAGTGATGCCAGTTCAGCTAATCCTTTAATGAGGGTAATGTCTTGCTCGACAATGCGACTAATGCCAGGACGTTGGATTTTTAAGGCCACGTCTTGCCCCGTGTTGAGGGTAGCACGATGGACTTGGCCGAGGGAACCGGCGGCGATCGCCTCTGGCTCAATTTGAGGGAAGGCTTCTTCTAAGGGAACGGGTAAATTTTGACGCAGTTGGGCCTCCACCTCTGACCAAGGCACCGCAGGAACATTGGCTTGCAGATCGGACAGAGCCGTAATATAACGACCCGGTAGTAAATCAGGTCGAGTACTGAGCAGTTGTCCTAATTTAACAAATACGGGCCCTAAATCAACCAGAATATTGCGTAATACGGTGGGAGAAGGTAACTTAGGTTCACCGGGTTGATCCCCTTTGAGCAAGCCTTCGATGTAATCCCAACCGTTGCGGAAGACGACTTCTAAAATTTCCCGTTGGCGCGAACTGGTCTTGGTGAGTGCAAACATGGTGGGATTAATTGGGATACTGTCTTAGTTTTAAAGCAAATTCTGATATTTGGGATTCTCTTTGAGCAGTCCGAGCACTTTTTTAATGTCTTGGGTGCGCTCTTTGTTGACGATTAAGGTAGCATTCCCATCCCGGACAATAACGATATCTTCTAAGCCAATCGTCACGACTAAACCCTCTGGGTCTTGATCGTAAACGATCGCCCCTTCAGTATCCAGGCTGACATGGTTCCCCAGTTCTAAATTCGGCTGTTCTCCTTGCAATAAGCGAGCCATGGCGTTCCAGTCTCCCAGGTCATCCCAGCCAAAATCAGCCGGTAAAATGTAGGCCAGTTGGGTTTTCTCCATTAAGGCATAATCAATCGAAATCTTCGCTAACTCCCCATAGGCAGCTTTACCCTGGTTTTGCAGAGGGGTTAAAATGTCTGGCGCATGGGTGGCGAGTTCCCGCAACACCACCCCAGCGCGGAAAATGAACATGCCACTATTCCAACTAAAGTTACCTTGGGCGATGAACTGTTCGGCGGTGGTGAGGTCCGGTTTTTCGGTGAAGCGTTGCACCCGATACACGGGTAAATCGAGATAGCTGCCTTTGGGTTCTCCCTGTTCAATATAGCCGTAGCCGGTGGAGGGGTAAGCAGGTTTGATGCCTAGGGTAACAATCGCTTCTTCTGTAGCCGCTAATTCTACGGCTGCTTGAATGGTTTTCTCGAAGGCGGGATAATCTCCGATCCAATGATCGGCGGGGAAAAAGCCAATCACCGCATCTTCACCATAGCGCTTGGCAATTTCCAGGGTTGTCCAAGCCACGGCTGGCGCGGTATCTCGACCTTCCGGTTCTGCCAGAAGGTTTTCTGGAGGCAGTTGGGGTAACTGTTCTTGCACGCCATCTGCCAGTTGGCTAGAAGTGCAGATCCATAGTTTATCCCAACCGGGGGCCAGTTGAACCAGGCGATCGGCAGTTGTTTGCAACAGACTCGAACCGGTTCCATCCAAGCTCAGAAATTGCTTGGGCCGATGTTTGCGACTCAGGGGCCAAAAGCGTTCTCCTTTTCCCCCAGCTAAAATCACAGGCACAACGGTATGAGACATGGTGCAGAACTCCTTCAGGTTGCAAGGTTCAACTGTGGCTATCGTAGCATTCAATTATGGCGCTGCGCGCTGGTAATGGGTAATGGGTTAACCCTTTTTTCCTGAAAATTTTAAATGATGAAATATTAGTGAGTTAAGGAAATTTTAGACCGACTCTCTTGAGGGGTTTTATCTCATATGAGATAAAATAGCAGTTAATGGATTCCTTATTCCCTAACTGCTGACCATGCCAGCAAGAGATTTATTTCATGAGTTAGTAAGGACTGCTCTTGAACATGAAGGGTGGACAATTACTCACGATCCCTATCCTATTGATTTAGGCGTTGTTGATTTTTATATCGATCTGGGTGCAGAGCGGTTAATTGCGGCTACCAAGAATGAGGATAAAATTGCTGTTTTCCTCGCGATCGCAACGTGATATTATAGACAAAGAGAGTAAGTGCATTACCCTTGTCCTCTGTTCAAGGTTGAGATCGGGACACAATGAGTACCATAGAACAGGCTTGGCAACTTTTCGGCCTCAAGCGGGGTGCAGACCTGAAGACCATAAAAAAAGCGTATCGTCAACTGGCAAAACAGTGGCATCCGGATCAGTTTGTTGGAGATGAGTCTGCTATCAAACAAGCGGAAACAAAAATTAAGGAAATCAATCAGGCTTACGAGTTAATCAAACAGGAATTATTGGAACCCACCTCTGCTAGGGTTCAATTGAAGACTGAAAAAACAAATCCGGATTTCTATTATCAGCAAGGAGTCATCAATGCAGAATTGGAGGATTATCCAGAGGCAATTGAGGATTTTACCCACGCGATTAAATTAGATGATAATTATCTCAAAGCCTATCAATATCGAGCGTTTCTCTATGAAAAGTTAGGGTATATCTATAGAGCGGAAGCGGATTTTCTCAAGGTGAAGCAGATTAAGCTGCAACAAACGACTGCTTCAGCGAGTTCTCCCGCTAAACCCTCTTCCACAGAAGAGTCAGTTAAAGAACCAAAAGCTCCTTCTCCAGGGACTTCTCCAACTGAACCTTTGGAAGAGGAAGAAGCCATTCCAGAACAGGAAGCGACCCCAAATCAAGACAGTATTCATCCTTCAAGTTGGCAGTGTATTCACATTCTGGCAGACCATAAGGATGGTGTCAGCTCTTGCGCGATGAGTGCCCAAGGTTTAGTTATTAGTGGCAGTTATGACTGTACGGTTAAACTCTGGAATTTGAAAACTGGAGATCTTTTAAAAACGATTGAGGCTCATAGCGATCGCGTCAATGCTGTTGCTCTATCTTCTGATGGTCAATCTTTTGCCAGTGCTTGTCAAAATGGAACGATCAAAGCTTGGAAACTGGGCAAAGGTAAGGTAGAAGAAATTTTCAGATTGGAGGCCCATCAAGCTGCTGTTACTTGTATTCAGTTTAGCGTGAACGGTGAGTTGTTAATCACGGGATCTGAAGATAAAACGGTCAAAATATGGAATACTGAAACCGGTCAACTGCTGAAAAATTTGACCGGATATTCGGCCCATCTCATGGATCTGGCGTTATCTGCGGATGGCAGATATTTTGCCAGTAGCGCTTTAGAACCTTTGGTGAGAATTCGACAGATAGCAGATGGAAAATTAGTCCGTTCGGTGAAAAGTCCATCGGCAATTTCATCTCTAGCGTTTAGTCCCGATGGGTTAATGTTGGCAACAGCAGGATATAATCATCAGATTCATCTTTGGAAAGTTCCGAATTATACGAAACTCTGGTCAGCTCATCAGGGTTCTCCCATTTTATCTCTGGCTTTTAGTTTCCATCAACCTTTAATTGCTAGTGGCGGTGAAGATAAAGCGATTAAATTATGGCATACTCAAACTGGAGAATTGTTAGAGAGCATTAGAGAACATGATGGAGCCATCACTGCACTGCAATTTTTAGCCCATCCTAAACTGCAAGTTCTCCTCAGTAGTAGTGAGGATGGAACGGTGAAAATTTGGAAAACCGAAAAGTTGAATCCAGAACGATGACCGAGTTACCGTTTTGAGAGAATTTATAAGGATCTCCTTGAGTCGGTGTAGCTCTATGTCACAATAGCCTTTGATTGTTGATTGTATAGGTTCACGGACTTGTCTGGACTGATTGACTATTCTTCTGGTAAAGATTCATGGGATCGAGGCTCTAGGGTAATCCAAGCCAATCAGGTCTTATTCTGGTGCTATGTCATTATTATCACTGCCTTAATCTCCGCTACATTGGGGGCGATCGCCGCTTTGCTAGTCCCCAAACAACTGATTACAATGGTGCAAGAGGAACCCCAAGAACAAGCGCCTCTGGTGAATTTGGGGTACCCCTTTCAATATCGTCTCAGGCGATCGATGAATCTGTTGATCATGGGAGTCGATCGCGGATCGAGTCCTGGTTTTAGGGGTCGCAGCGATACGATCTTGCTCTTGCGTATTGACCCGAAAACCCAAACGATTAACCTGCTCTCCATTCCCAGGGATACCCAAGTGCAAGTTCCCCAACTGGGAGAGCGTAAAATCAATGAAGTCAACTTTTTAGGCGGTCCAGAGGTCACTATTGATGCAATTGAAGACCTGCTTAAGGGAATTCAGATCGATCGCTACATTCGCATTCAAAGAGGAGCCTTAACTGAATTAGTCGATCGCCTGGGAGGACTAGAGGTTTATGTCCCCCAACCCATGTCCTACATCGATTATACCCAAGGCTTAACCATTGAACTCCTTCCTGGATGGCAAACCCTCAACGGTCAACAAGCAGAGGATTTTGTCCGCTTTCGGGGGGATGCGCTCGGTGATATTGGTCGGGTACAACGTCAACAATTACTCCTCAAAGCCCTCCAGCAACGGCTCAAAAATCCCGTGATCATTCCCCGGCTTGCGCAAGTGCTGAGAACCATGGAACCCTATATCGATACCAACTTGAGTCCAGAAGAAAGAATTGCCCTGATGCAGTTTACCCTGGATATGGACAACGAGGCTCTGAAAATGGTCATGCTCCCCGGTTCTTCCCAATTCTCCCCTTTCGAGAATACCAGTTATTGGATTATGGACGATGATGGCCGCGATCGCATCCTCCGAGAATATTTTCGGCAGTTTTGGATGGGAAACGTTTGGGATACCCCAGATTATAGTGTTTCCACCGGTCGAGACCCCACCACCCTCAGAATTGCCATTCAAAACGCCACGACTCAAACCGAATTAGCCCATCAAGTTGCCGATTATTTAGAATCGAAAGGCTATTATGACCTCTATTTTATCCCCGATTGGCCCCACCCCCTAAAAAACACTCAAGTCGTTGTCCAAAAAGGAGATATTAAAGGCGGAGAAATCCTATTAGAAGAATTGGGAATCGGTACGTTAGAAGCTATGTCAACTGGAGATTTAAGCTCCGATCTAACCTTAAGAATTGGACAAGATTGGTTATCCGATCCCTCCCCCAATCCTTAGATATTGCGGTTATCCCTCCTCTGAATTAGGAGAATTAACAGACGTTTGGGATGATTTTGAGTGCGATGAGAATAAGAAAACGATAATTAGGGATATATTTACTCTATTTTAATCAGCTAGGCTGCCAAACCGATAGCCTTTGCCATAAACGGTATGAATTAAGGAGGGTTCTCCAGGTAACTCGATTTTTCGACGCAGTAAACGCACTTGAGCAGCTAAAACATTACTATTAGGTAATTCCTCGGTACTCCAGGTAGCTCGATAAATTTGGTTATGGGTGAGGAGTTGACCGGGATGTTGCATAAAATAGGCGAGCAGATGACATTCTTTTTGGGATAATGGGATTAAGTGTCCTTGGCGATCGCCCATTTGATTATCGAGATCTAATCGTAAGTCTTCCACCTGCAACACTGAATGGTGAGCAGTCGAAAAACGGCGCAATAATGCCCGTACCCTAGCTAAGAATTCCCGCAACTCAAAGGGCTTAATCATATAATCATCTGCTCCACTATCGAGTCCCATCACGCGATCGTCTAAGGTATCTTTTGCGGTGAGAAATAGAACTGGGGTAGCCAATTGGCTATTACGTAGCGATCGGCAAATGTCTAGCCCCGATCGATGGGGTAACATCCAATCGAGAATGAGCAAATTATAGTCTCCAGTGGTCGCTAACTGTTCTCCCTGCTCTCCATTGGTGGCAATATCGACTTCATATCCTTCTCGCCTAAGGACTTGACTGAGAGACTCGGTTAACGCAACTTCATCATCAACTAACAGAATTTTCATCTCAATTAAAAATGGAGAATAGGTAATGGGTAATGGGTAATCTCCATTTTCCCATCTTCCCCACTTCCCCATTCCTTTCTCTATAAATCCGGCACAAGACCCACTAAACTAGATCCAGCCATCAACTCAGTTAAGGAGGGGAACCCGTGACTGAAGAAACAACAACCTCCCTGCCCTCTCGTCGTGAGTTACGAGAATTGGTGCGCCAACAACTGCAAGCCCTCCTGGAAACAGAAGATTATAAGGGGGCTAAAGCGATTTTAGTGCCTGTGCAGCCGGCTGATATCGCAGAAGCGATTGAAGGCTTACCAGAGGGAATGCAGGCGATCGCCTTTCGGTTACTCTCGAAAGCAGAGGCGATCGATGTTTACGAAAATCTCGACTCTTCAGTGCAACAGTCCCTCTTAGAAAAATTTCAGCGCCAAGAAGTGATCGATATTGTGGATAAGATGTCTCCTGATGACCGAGCGAGGCTGTTTGACGAACTCCCTGCCAAAATTGTCAGACGGGTACTCGATCATATGAGTCCCTCAGAACGGGCGACAACGAATTTACTTCTGGGTTATGAACCGGATACAGCGGGTCGGATCATGACCCCAGAATATATCTCATTGAAGGAAGAGTATACGGTTAGCCAGAGTATTGAACGAATTCGGAACCTGTCCCATGTGAGTGAAACGGTCTTTTATTTGTATGTCACCGATAGTGCCCGTCGTCTGACTGGAATTGTCTCCCTACGAGATTTAATCATCACCCAACCCGATCGGAAAATTGGTGAAGTGATGACTAGCGATACCGTTTTTGTACACACCAATACCGATCAGGAAGAAGTCGCTCGACTCATTCAGCGCTATGATTTTTTAGCTGTTCCTGTGGTAGACCGTGAAGAACGATTGGTAGGCATTATCACCGTTGATGATGTAATTGATATCATTGAGCGGGAAGCTACGGAAGATATTTATGCCTTTGGGGGGGTTCAGTCCGATGGTGACAATTATTTCCAGATGCGCTTATGGCGGGTAGCTCAACGACGGGTGATGTGGCTGCTGATTTTATTGGGAACTAATGCAGTCACTGGGTTTATTATTCGATCGCAGGAAGAATTAATTGTTCGATATGCTGTCCTTTCGGCCTTTATTCCCCTATTGACGGGAACTGGGGGGAATGTGGGATCGCAGTCCTCAACAGTGGTCATTCGAGGGCTGAATACGGACGAAATTCGCTCTCTAGGTATGTCTCAAGTGGTGATCCGGGAGGGATTAGCCGGATCGATTTTAGGCGTAACCCTGGGCATTTTAGCCACCCTAGGAGCGCTATTTTTGCTCAAGGTTAACTTCGCCATTGCGATCGCTGTGGGAATCTCCTTGTTAGGGATTTCGATTTTAGCATCTGTAGCCGGTTCCGGATTACCCTTTATCTTTCGCTCTCTAGGTCTCGATCCAGCCCTGATGTCTGCACCGTTTATTACCACGGCGGTTGACGTTTTGGGGGTCTTGATTTATTTCAATATTGCCCGGTTGATCTTAGAGTTGGGGACTTAGAGAGTGAGGGACTTAGGGAGTGGGGGAATGGGGTGATAGGGCGATGGGGGGATACCCTATTACCCATTACCCCATTACCTATTGCCAGCGCGTAGCGCTTAAAACTCCCGAACTGAGGGTTGACCCTCCTTAACCTCTCCAACTAGGATCGCATCAGCCACACCAACAAACAGCCCATTTTCTAAGACTCCAGGAATATTATTAATCGTTTTTTCCAGTTCAGTCGGGTTGTCAATCGAGTCAAATTTGACATCAATGACCATATTACCTTGGTCTGTGATCACTGGCCCTGCTTTTTTTACTCCCATCCGCAGTTGGGGTTTACCGCCGAGTTTTGTTAAGGCTTTCATCACAGTTGTCATAGCCATGGGCATCACTTCAACGGGTAGGAGAAAGGTCGAGCCAAGGCGATCGACGAGCTTACCAGAATCTACTACTACAATAAATTGGTCGGCCAAGGTATCGACAATTTTTTCGCGGGTGTGGGCAGCGCCTCCGCCTTTAATCAAGTTTTTGTTAGGATCGACTTCATCAGCGCCATCAATGGCAAGATCCATGCGATCGATTACATCGAGGGTAGTTAAGGGGATACCATATTGTCTAGCCAGAACTTCCGCTTGAAAGGAGGTGGGAATGCCAAGAATATTTTCAATTTCGCCCGATTTTAGGCGATCGCCGATATATTCAATGGCATAAGCAGTGGTTGATCCGGTTCCTAAGCCAACAATCATCCCTGATTTTACCTTGGATGCTGCGGCTTTACCCACCTCTTGTTTCATCAACTTTACTGGATCGGTTGTGGTCATAGGTTCAAGTGTGCTTCTGAATTAGAGTTTTGTACGACGACCTGTGGCTCTACAATGGGGTCAAGCCTAGGTACTGTTTAGTCTACTATCTGGGGGTTACCCTGCGAGCATCAGATTATCGAGAGATGGACAAACCGGAGACTTTCCTGAAGATCTCCCGGAGCCAATCTCCTAGATTGGTCTCTCGTCAGCCTAGCTTAGTCTGCTTGCAGGCACTTCTGGCACCGGTTCAAGCCTTAAACTTTAGTTTGTTATTGGACTTCCCTTATTTCTTTAAACGTATGAATTCTCAGCCATTTTCATCTCCTAAAGCCGATATTTTAGTCGTTGATGATACTCCAGAAAATCTCAGACTTATGGTGAAAATTCTGCGTGAAAACTCCTATAAAGTCCGACCAGTACCCAGTGGGAATTTAGCCCTTTCTGCCATTGAAGCAAGTCCTCCTGATTTAATTCTTCTCGATATCATGATGCCGGAGATCAGTGGTTATGAAGTCTGTCAACGGCTCAAAAATAATCCCAAAACCCAATCGATACCCATCATTTTCATCAGCGCTATGAATGAAGTCTTCGATAAAGTCAAAGGATTTCATTTGGGAGCCGTTGATTATATTACCAAGCCCTTTGAAATTGATGAAGTTTTAGTGCGAGTAAAAACCCATTTAGACAACATCTTTTTGCAAAATCAACTCCAGCAGAAAAATCAAGAACTAGAACTAACCCTAGAACAACTGAAATTAACCCAGTCCCAGTTAATTCAATCCGAGAAAATGGCCGCCCTAGGACAACTCATTGCTGGAGTTGCCCATGAAATCAATACTCCCCTAGGCGCAATTCGGGCATCTGTAGATAACCTAACTCAATTTTTTGATCGCACTCTCGAAGAGTTACCTTATTTTTTTGAAACCATGACAGTCGATCGAAAAAAATTCTTCTATCAACTTAGCAATCAAATAGACCAATCTAACGATCATATATCGAGTAGAGAAAAACGAAAAAATCGAAAGGGATTAGTTCGCCAGCTTGAAGCTTATCACATTCCTGAAGCTGACGCGATCGCTGACACCTTAGTCGATATAGGAATTTATGACAAAATTACCGATATTATTCCTGAACTGGCCAAGCCAGAAAACGATAAAATCCTCAATATGGTCTATCAAATTTCTAGTATTCAGAAAAGCGTAAAAACAGTCTCTACGGCTACCGATCAAGCTGCAAAAGTTGTTTTCGCTCTCAAATGTTATGCCCGACACGATTTACATAATAGTAAAGAACTCGCCCAGATTAATTCAGGAATAGAAACAGTGCTGACTTTATATCAAAATAAGCTCAAAAAAGGAATTGATGTGGTTAAAAACTACAAAGATACTCCACCAATTTGGTGCTATCCAGATGAACTACATCAGGTTTGGACTAACTTAATCCATAATGCTCTGCAAGCCATGAACTATCAAGGAACCCTTTTCATTGATGTTTTCCCAGAGAAACAGCATGTTCATGTCAAAATTGCCGATACAGGTCCAGGGATATCCTCGGAAAATATGCCCCGAATATTTGATGCTTTTTTTACGACGAAGTCCCCAGGGGAAGGAAGTGGATTAGGATTGGATATCGTCAAAAAAATTATTCATAAGCATCAAGGTAAAATAGACGTGAACTCAGTTCCTGGGAATACTCAATTTATCGTTTCCTTACCCTTATCCACTCAGGAGGTGAATTCCCATGCCTAAGCCCATTATTTTATGTGTTGATGATGAAAGTGTCGTTCTTAATAGTCTGAAAATTCAACTTAAAAATGCTTTCTTAGATAACTATATTTATGAACTAGCAGAAAGTGCCGATGAAGCATGGGAGATTATTGAAGAACTCCAAGAAACGGATAATCATTTAATTGTCATTGTCTCCGATTGGCTTATGCCTGGTGTAAAAGGGGATGAGTTTTTAATTCATGTTCATCAAAAATTCCCGAAAGTAATTAAGGTAATGTTGACAGGACAAGCCGATCAGTCAGCTATTGAGCGAGCGCAAAAACATGCCAACCTTTATCAACATATAGCCAAACCTTGGAAACAGGATAAATTAATCGAAACCATCAAATCAGGACTCCAAAAAGTTCAGATGTATGGCCAAGAGTAAGTTTCGTCTTATTCCAAAAAGTAAACTGATTTTACTTGATTTTTTCTGACTCAAATTCGTTATGAATAAACCGGTAATTTTATGTGTCGATGACGAGCATTTTATTTTAGATAGTCTCAAGAGAATGTTGAGACGGGAATTTGGTAAATCTTATCAAGTAGAGTTGGCGGAAAATGGGAGTGGTGCTTTAGAAGTTATCCACAAATGTTTAGCAGAAAATAATGAAGTAGTTCTGGTCATTTCTGATTATATGATGCCCAGAATGAAAGGAGATGAACTGCTGCAAAAAATTCATGAGATTTGCCCTAAAACGATTAAAATTATGCTGACTGGGCAAGCCGATATTGAAGGGATTCGTAAGGTTGTCAATTATGCGAATTTATATCGATATTTGACCAAGCCTTGGCAAATTGAAGATTTGCGCTTAACCATTCGGGAAGCGCTGAATAGCTATTCCCAAGAACAAATGTTAATTGAGACTAATATTCAGTTACAAAAAGCAAATTCAGATCTAGAAAATCTCAATCAAGAACAAGCTCATTTAATTGAATCTTTGAAACAGGCAGAAGATAAATATCGTAGAATTTTTGAAAGTGCTTTAGAAGGAGTTTTTCAAGCGACTCCTGATGGAAAATATATTAGTGCTAATCCAGCTTTAGCTAGAATTTACGGTTATGATTCCCCAGAGGATCTAATCAATGGGATTGTTAATATAGAAGAACAACTCTATGTCGATCGAGAACAGCGACAAAACTTTCTGGAATTAATGGACTCAAATCATGAAGTTTCAGGATTTGAGTCTGAGGTGTATCGGAAAGATGGGACAGTAATTTGGATTTCTGAAAATGCCCGTAGTGTCTACGATAAAGAAGGGAATTTTCTCTATTATCAAGGTTTTATTGAGGAAATTACTGAGCGCAAATCAGCAGAAGCCGAACGACAACAGTTTATTGAAGATATGTTTGAGGTCAATACGAACTTAGAAATTGCCTTAAGTGACTTAGAAAATGCCTTGAACTTAGAGGTGGAACTCAAAAATGCTTACGGTCGATTTGTGCCTCAAGAATTTATTCAGCTTTTGCACAAAGAGAGTATCTTGGATGTAGATATCGGTAATCATGTTCAGCAGGAAATGTCAATTGTATTTTCTGATATCCGAGACTTCACGAGTTTATCAGAAGCCATGAGTCCTGAAGATAATTTTAAGTTTATTAATGCTTATTTGTCTCGAATGGAGACTCCAATTGTTGAGAATAATGGATTTATTGATAAGTATATTGGAGATGCCATTATGGCCATCTTTCATGGTAGTGCAGATAATGCCCTGCAAGCAGCAATTGCTATGCTCAATGAACTCAATAGCTATAATGAAACACGCGGTCGTCCAGGACGACCTAAACTCAAAATTGGGATTGGCATTAATACAGGTTTAATGATGATTGGAACTGTAGGGGGTAAAAACCGTATGGATAGTACAGTTATTAGTGATGCCGTTAATTTAGCTTCCCGACTAGAAGGACTGACCAAAAATTATCAGGTTCCTTTACTCATTTCTGAACATACTTTTTTACGCCTTCAACATGACTCTAACTATCAAATCAGAATTATTGATAAGGTGAGAGTGAAAGGCAAATCGGAACGGGTTTCTGTGTTTGAAGTTTTTAATGCCGATCCGGTGTCTACTCGAAGGGCGAAAATGCAAACAAAAACAGTATTTGAACAAGGGTTAACCTATTACTATTTGCAGCAATTTCATCAAGCTGCTGAATATTTTGAAGAATGTTTACGACTTTGTCCAGAAGACAAGGTAGCGGAAATTTACTTTAACCAAGTGATTGAATATCTTTATGGAAAGGAATAGGAATGCGTCTACTGCAATTTAGTACCTCTCATTATTGTCGCAAAGCTCGCTTAATTCTAGGCTATAAGAAAATTACTTATGACGTAGAAAACCTAACTCCTGGGGTTCATATTCTGCGCGTTAAACCCCTAACTGGGGGGCAAACTGTGCCAGTACTGTTATCAGAGAACCAAGCTATTGGGGATTCGACTGAAATTTGGCACTATCTGGAGAAAGAGCATCCCGATCGCACTCTAATTTTAGGCGATCGCCACCAACAGCAGCAAGCCGAACTCCTCGAAGACTGGCTCGACGAAAGCCTAGGCGTTGCCACCCGCTTCATTTACTATCACTATCGCTCTGGAGAGGGAAAATCCATCGATCCCTCCTGGTTTAGCCAAGCCGTTATTCAAATTGTCAAAAAACAATATAACATCAGCCTCCGTGCCGTTTCCCTCGCCAGCCAACGCCTAGAATTAGGGCTGAAAATCCTGGGCAACTCCTGGCAACATCAACCCTATCTTGTTAGCCAACAGATTAGTATTGCCGATATTGCAGCCGCGGCTCTCCTCAGTCCCCTAGCCCTGATTCCCCACTACAGAACCCAATATCCCTGGTTATTTCAAAGAATAGAGGAAATCCATCAACTTTGTGGGGAAGCCTTACCCCCAGGGTTAGGGAGCTAGGGGAATAGGGGAATTTGGAGAATGGGCGATTAACCCTTACTCATTCCCCATTCACCTGATTCCCAAAGCCAACCTTTAAAGGTAATGTGATACAGTCCCCAGGGTTATCCCCCAATCCCCAAATTCTTCCCTATTGGTATAGGATTTATGGTCAAATATAAAGAAAATGTAATCATCCCGACCCAGTTGGGGACACCCACCAAACCCAATCAAATTTCTTAAACTTAAGGAAGGATAATTAAATGTCAATGACCATTGCCACCGACCAAATCGATCGCATTGTATGGAACCAACATCACGACCCCTTTGAAGTTCTTGGCCCCCACAAAATAGAAAATAACGGTAAATCAACCTGGGTCGTGCGAGCCTATCAACCCAACGCCGAATCTGTATCCGTGGTACTGCCGGAAAAACGCCAAGAATACCCCATGCAGTCGGTACATAATCCCCACTTCTTCGAGTGCAACATTGACATCCCCGAACTAAGTAACTACCAACTGCGAATCAAAGAAGGCGAACACGAGCGCATCATCTACGACCCCTACGCCTTCAAATCGCCCAAACTCACCGAATTTGATATTCACCTGTTTGCCGAAGGAAACCATCACCGCATCTACGAAAAACTCGGCGCTCACCTCATGACTGTTGATGGCGTAAAAGGAGTTTACTTTGCCGTTTGGGCCCCCAACGCCAGAAACGTCTCCGTTCTTGGAACCTTCAACAACTGGGATGGCCGTCAGCACCAAATGCGACGCACAGGTAATGGAGTCTGGGAACTCTTCATTCCTGACCTGGGTGTAAACACCCTCTACAAATACGAAATCAAAAACCCTCACGGACACATCTACGAAAAATCAGACCCCTATGGGTTCCAACAAGAAGTCCGGCCCAAAACCAGCTCTATCGTCACTGACCTAGATGACTATACCTGGGGGGATAGCGACTGGATGGAAGAGAGACGGAATACTGACCCCTTAAACAAACCGGTTTCTGTCTACGAACTCCATTTAGGGTCATGGCTCCATGCATCTTCAGAAGAACCCGCTAAACTACCCAATGGTGAAACTGAACCGGTTGTCATCACTTCAGAACTCAACCCTGGTGGTCGCTTCCTCACCTATCGCGAACTGGCTCATACACTAATTCCCTACGTTAAAAAACTGGGTTTTACCCATATTGAACTACTTCCCGTCGCTGAACACCCCTTTGATGGTAGTTGGGGTTACCAAGTCACGGGTTATTATGCCGCGACCTCCCGGTTTGGAACGCCCCAAGATTTCATGTACTTTGTCGATCAATGTCACCAAAATGGCATCGGGGTATTGGTAGACTGGGTTCCCGGACACTTCCCCAAAGATGGTCATGGTCTGGCGTTCTTTGATGGCACCCATCTCTATGAACATGCTGATCCTCGGAAAGGGGAACATAAGGAATGGGGAACCTTAGTGTTTAATTATGGCCGCAATGAAGTCCGCAACTTTTTAGTGGCCAACGCCCTCTTCTGGTTTGATAAATTCCACATTGATGGGATGCGAGTCGATGCAGTTGCATCCATGCTCTATCTGAATTATCTGCGTAAAGATGGGGAATGGGTTGCTAATCAATATGGCGGTCATGAACATATTGAAGCGGCTGATTTTCTGCGCCAAGTTAACCATTGTGTGTTTAGTTATTTCCCTGGAACGATTTCGGTGGCGGAAGAATCGACTTCTTGGCCCATGGTTTCTTGGCCCACCTACGTTGGCGGTTTGGGCTTCAATTTGAAGTGGAATATGGGCTGGATGCATGATATGTTGGACTACTTCAGTCTTGACCCCTGGTTCCGGCAGTTCCATCAAAATAATGTCACCTTTAGCATTATGTATCACTATAGTGAGAACTTTATGCTGGCGCTCTCCCATGATGAGGTGGTGCATTGTAAGAGTAGCATTATTGGTAAGATGCCCGGGCCAACCGATGACCCGAACCATTGGCAAAAATTTGCTAGTGTGCGCGCTCTGTTTAGTTATATGTATGCTCACCCTGGCAAGAAAACTTTGTTTATGGGCATGGAGTTTGGCCAGTGGAATGAGTGGAATGTGTGGAGCGATTTAGAGTGGTATTTGTTGCAGTATGAAGAGCATCAAAAACTGAAGAAGTTTATGAGTGAGGTTAATGCTCTATATCGTAGCGAGCCGGCTCTTTATACTCAGGATTTTAATCAAGAAGGGTTCTCTTGGATTGATTGTAATGATAATAATCATAGTGTGGTTTCTTTTATCCGTCGGGATAAGGAATCCGATGATTTTTTGGTGATTGTTTGTAACTTTACGCCTCAACCCCATTCCCACTACCGAATTGGAGTTCCTGAGCCAGGATTCTATACGGAGTTGTTTAATAGTGATTCCTATGAGTTTGGCGGTAGCAATATGGGGAATTTGGGGGGTAAATGGACTGATGAGTGGTGGTTCCATAATTATCCCTATTCGGTTGAGTTGTGCTTACCTCCGTTAGGGGTGTTGTATTTGAAGTTGGATCGGGAAAAAACTCAGGCTGCGTTTCAAGTAGATGCAGTTGAAGTCCAAGAGGCTGAAGCGGTGTAAAGGCCCATGTCTTCTATAATCCACGGGTAAAAAATTACCGAGGTTCAAGGCTCGGTTCTCTAAATGACGGGAACTGAGTTTTTTCTTGGGGTTCGGGCACAGACAAGGAGGGGCATTTATTGCGATATCATAAAATCTAGACTATAAGTAACAGTCGGTTCCATGCCTGCTAAGGATCTCTACCATAATCTTGTTGTCCAACTTTTGATCGATGAAGGTTAGACAATTACGGATGATCCACTCTATTTATCTTATGGAGGTCGGGATTTATTCGTCGATCTGGGCGCAGAACGAAGTGCGATCGCCGCACAAAAGGGAAATCGTAAAATAGCTGTTGAAATTAAAAGTTTCCTCAAGTCTTCTCCAGTAACCGATCTGGGAGATGCACTTGGACAGTATGGAATATATCAAAGCATCCTAGCAGAACTGCAACCGGAACGAATGCTCTATCTTGCAGTTCCCAAACGAACGTATGAAACGATTTTGACGGAAAAGTTAGGCCAGCTTATTTTAAGAAATTGGGATATCAAACTGATGATTTTTGATGAAGTCGCAAGGAGATTGATCCAATGGATACCCTAAAGAACTATCGCGAACTGGTTCGTAATCTGATCCTCAAATATGGGCAATACAAACCGTCTAATGGGGAGATTGAACCGGAAGTGATCCTTGATTTGGAGCGAGATCGCTATGAACTGATGAATGTAGGTTGGGATAACCAACGGCGCATCCATGGTTCGGTGATTCATATTGATATTATTGACGGCAAAATCTGGATTCAACATGACGCAACCAATATTTGTGTAGCTGAAGAGTTGGTAGAGCTAGGGGTTCCCCCGCAGGATATCATTTTAGGCTTCCATCCTCCCCATGTGCGTCAATACACAGATTTTGGTGTGGCTTGAACATGCGATCGCTCAACGGAAAAAGCCCCAGGCGATCGCGCTAGGGGCTTTTGAAATTAATTTTTCATCGCGGTTTGGGTTTTAGATGCCATCCAGAGGTGGAAGAGAAAGAATTCCGTACGATCGCCTAATTCAACTAAGAAGATTCCTTCTTCTGCTTCAGGATTAGACGTTAACCACGTGCCTCGCAAGCTGACTTCCCTGTAATCGCAATCTACCCGATCTAACGTAATCCGGTCATCAACCTGACGGCGTACCTGGGTTTCTAATAAGCGCATTTCTGGTAAATCCGCAGGCAGTAGGAAAGAGGCTGTTGTCTTTTCTAGGGAGATTGGCTCACCCACGCGCAACAGAAAGGTTAAGCGAGCGGTGACCCAATCTTCCAGGGATGTGGCAAAGCGCTCTAGATGAAAATCATTATCTAAATAGGTTAACTTCAACATATTTCCTAGCCTCCATACGCATCCAGGTCTCTTTGATGTTCTCTCCAGAACTGTTCCGCAAACGCCACGGCCGGGTGGATTGGTGCTTTCGGTTGAGTTCGTAGTTTAAGGCCGGATTGTTCTGGGGTGCGATCGCCCTTGCGAGAATTACAAGATTGACAAGCAATCACCACATTATCCCAACTGTGTTGACCTCCTTTTGACCGAGGGATCACATGATCGATCGTCAAATTCTTCTTACTACCACAGTATTGGCACATTTGTTTATCTCGCCGTAACAGCTCTTTTCGGCTAACGGGCGGTGTTTTCCAAATGCCCTCTGTCCCCGCAAAAGTCAATCGGATATGTTCAGGAACCATCAGTACTAAATTAGGAGAGCGAACCATCCATTCTTGTCCTTTGACTAAATCTAAAGGTTCGGCTTTTCCAGTCACCAAAAGGGCGATCGCTCGTTTAAGATCGATCCGACTGACGGGTAAGTAGTTCTTAGAAAATACGACTACCGATTGACTTAAAACATGGGTTGCACTGGTCACGACTAAGTTCCTCATAAAATTACCCCCGCTTCGGGTTAGGAACGAAGCGGGGGTAAACACAACAGGAGAATGCTTTGAGTTTTACCCAGGTACACTCTCTAATTTGTACCTTTGGCTTCGCTGATCGGCTCGGATGTTTGCCTGTAGCACATCCTGGATTATGGTATCCCAGGGTTCAGAATGATTTCTAAAACCGCAAGATATCTCGATGGTTCCTATATTCTTACTTCGATCGCCCATTTCTCCATAGAGACTTAGGCCACATAAGCCGTATTGATCGCGGCTATGGTTAGAGTTGGTCGATCGGGCAAAATCAGGAATCACGGGAATTTTTGGCTGCAAGGTGTAAGGATTGACTTTTAAATACTACACTGATATTACAGAGTTGTCCACCCATTGAGGAAAAAAATCATGTACACCCTCCCAAGAACATCAACAACCGATATGGAAGTTACGAGCATCCGCTTAGAAAAAGAACTCAAACAACAGCTCAAGAAACTGGCTGGCAATCAGGGCTATCAAGCTATGGTGCGAGATATTCTGTGGAATTATGTGCAACAGCGATCGGATGACTATCAATGTCAATATTATCCGGAAGACATTCGCTCTACTATAGAGGCGATCGCTCATCAAGAAGAACGCTGTGCCATTACTGGCAATCCCATTCACCCCAATCAACCCATGTTACTCGGACTCACTCATCACGGGGAGTTTGTTCCCCTCAGTCCTCGCGCTCTGCCATAGCCCTTCAAACTTAGATCAACTCGTAGTAAACCTCTGAGGTTCTGTTCCTGCTTCGTTCCCTTTATTCTACCGAAGCAGGACGGTGTTTTCATGCTCCATTAAGGGGTACAATGGTATCCAGGATAGAGTAGTGTGGAGTAAATCGCTGATGTATTCTGAAGACACAGACGCAACAGAAATTACATTTTTCTACGATACGGGAGAATCAGAAGCTTTTAGTTTACCCATTGCTCCAGAGGAGTTTCAAAAGCAGGTGAGTTTGCTCTTGGAACGCCCCTGGTTAACGTTTCATTTGTTCGATCGCACCATTTGGATCTGTATGGCTAGGGTGGTGAAAGTGGAGGTCAAACCTTCACTACCAGGTATTGTGGGCGTGGGCGTATTCCCCAGTGTGGAAGAAATGACTGCGATTCAACGGGGATCGAGGGGACGGTTTGTGTGATCGAAATTCCATGGCAAAGGGCGATCGCTCACTCAGATCCCTAGCTCAAGATCAATCGATTCTCTTCGAGAACTCACCAAATTAACTGGCATCAGTCACAGCCATTTGCACTTAACTCTGAGATGATTAAAGTATAAGAGTTAATCGCGGTCTACATCCGGATTGACCCTTACATTTCACCGATAGAGTTTGTGGATATGACAACTAGAGTGTTTGATTTTGAAGTCCTCTCTTACATTCATCCTAATGGAAGCCTACGCAAGTACGGTAGTTTAGAATGTCAGCGCTATGGCTGTGATTATCGGATTATTTCCCCGATTAATCGCCAGGATGCTTCTGCTGAAAAAGAAACCTATGAAGAGTTGATTGCTAAATTAAATCAAACTCGGATCAAGCGTATTAAAACTAAAGAAGATACAACCTTAGATGAAGCGTTTCGGATTGTTTTTCATTTAGCCAATTCCCAGGAAAAACAAGCTTAGGGAATAGGTAATGGATAATAGGGCAAACTCAGGTGTACCCGTTCCTTGAATAGTCCATAAACAGTGTTGTTTTATCAGCTTAATTCCATTACCGATTACCAGCGCTTCGCGCTATGTTGTTTAAGGGTTTAGCCATCAGGGTTGCCTTCCGATCCATTTCCCGGTGAGGATGTAGGAGGTAGATCAATTTTCTTCAATCCCGAACGTTCAGATTCCAGAAGATTGATTAGGGTCTCATTCAAAACGCTAGGATTCATAAAGAAAACCTTAGAGTTAGGACTAGCGGTAAGCTTTTCATTCGTATCTAGATAATGTCGGGCGATGATAAATTGGATAAATTCAGGGCTTCCAGAGTCCATTCCTAACGCCTCAGCCAAGATTTTCATCGATTGCGCTCCACCTTGGGCTTCAATAATCGAAGCCAGACGTTGGCTTTCCGCTGCTCGTTCTTTTTCCAAAGATTCAAGAATAGTTTTTGGCGGAGTAATATCTCGAACTTCTACTCGAATTAACTTCACTCCCCAAGAGTCAGTAATAGAGTCAATTTGTTCCAGCAAAGATTGATTAATTTCTTTGATTCCTGAAAAGGTTTGGCTCATTTCTAGGCGGCCAATTTCCCCTCGCAAATTAGTTAACACTAAGTTTTCTAAGGCATGTTCAATATCGTTAATGGCATAATAGGCACGTCTTAGGTTGACAATTTGCCAGTAAACGATCGCATCAACGGCTAACGATACATTATCTTTGGTGATTGTTTGTTGGGGAGGGACATCCAATAAACGCTCACTCATCAAGGCTCGAATCACGACTTTTTCCAGCAGCGGTATAATAAAATTTACCCCAGGGCCTAGGGTACGGTGATATTTGCCCAAGCGCTCAACTAAGCCTTGATAAGGTTCCGGAATGATGACTAGGGAACCCGATAGACAGGCGATCGCCACTAAAAAGAAAATAATAATACTGGGAATCATGGAACTATCCTGATCGCGCAAAGAAGGGAGAAGGCCAAACCTGAGGAATCCTTTATAGTGAAAAGGAACCCCTAATGATTTAAGTTTACAGGTTTAAGTTTTAATCGATTAACCATGCTCCTACACCCCCAAGACCGCACTAAACTTGATTCTAGCGACGATCTCCAGTTTTATGCTTTTCCTCGGTTCGTCACCCATGTGGATGAGGGGTTTATCCAGCAGTTAACTGACCTTTATCGCGATCGCCTCAAACCCCAGACCCGAATTTTAGATTTAATGAGTAGTTGGGTTTCCCATCTTCCTGAAGACATGACATTTGAGCATGTGGAAGGCCATGGTTTAAATGAAGAAGAGTTAGCCAAAAACCCCCGCTTAAATCACTATTGGGTGCAAAACCTCAATCAAACTCTGCAACTGCCATTTGAGGATCGAAGCTTTGATGCGGTTCTCAATTGTGTCTCCATACAATATTTGCAATACCCCGATGCCATCTTTAGTGAAATTCACCGCATCCTAAAACCCGGTGGAGTTGTCATTGTCAGCTTTTCTAACCGCATGTTTTATCAAAAAGCGATTCAAATTTGGCGTGACGGTACAGATAAAACTCGCCTCAAACTTCTTAAACAATATATCCAATCAGTATCTGGATTTACAGAACCTGAATTCATTGTGCGTCTACCTAACGTTCCGACCCTCTTGCAACTCATGGGTTGGGGAGGAGGAGATCCCTTTTATTCGGCGATCGCCTACCGCCAAGATCCAACTTGAATCAATTATCATCACCGAACCTTATGCATCATAGCCTCACAGGATTTCTTGTACCCTCTGTTAACGATCCCATGTCTTCCGATCGCCCCCAATTCGATCTAGCGCTACCCAGTTCTAAAGAAGGATTATGGGATTGGAATCTACCCACTGGGCGCATATTTTTCAATACAAATTGGCAGAAAATTCTGGGATTTCCCGAATCCGAATTACCCCAAACCTTTAGCGAATTTGAAGCCTTAATTCATTCAGAGGATCTACCCATACATCAAGCTGCTCTCCAAGCCCATATTCAAGGGGGGACTGAATTTTATGAAAGTACCTACCGCTTACACTGCCCTAGTGGTGGCTATCGGTGGATTTTAGCCCGTGGACTATGTTATCGCTATAGTGATGGAACCCCTTATCGTTTAGCGGGTTCCCACACAGATGTTACTTCGTTTAAAAAAGCCCAGGAACAAGAATCTGTCCTCCGCTTAATTACCGATCAAATTCGCAGTAGTTTAAACTTAAAAACAATTTGGAAAACCGCCGTCGATCAAATTCAAAAACTTTTGGATGCCGATCGAGTACTCATTTACCAATTTGAACCGAACTGGAAAGGGTCAGTGATTGTCGAAAAAGTAGTAGGGAACTGGGGATCGACCTTGGGAGAAGTTGGAGCAGATGATTGTTTTTCCCAAGACTATGCCAAGCTCTATAAAAATGGCAGAGTTAGAGTGATTCATGATATCTTAACGTCTCACTTGGATGAGTGTCATGTCGATTTCTTACAAAAATTTGATGTTCGTTCTAATCTGATTGTACCGATTATTATCAAAGAAGAATTATGGGGTTTATTGATTGCCCATGAATGCAAGCGATCGCGCCGTTGGAAAGAATCAGAAGTTACCCTATTATCCCATGTAGCTAAACAGTTAGCGATTGCCATTTATCAAGCCAATTTGTACGATCAATCTCAGCAGGCAGTTCAAGAATCAGAAGAAAAGGCTCATGAATTAGAGCTGGCTTTGCTCAAACTGCAAAAAACTCAGGCTCAATTAATTGAAAGCGAGAAACAATCTTCTATTGGTCAATTGGTCGCTGGAATTGCCCATGAAATCAATAATCCCGTAAGCTTTATTTATGGAAATATTGATTTTGCCAAAGCCTATCTCAATGATTTGTTAGAATTAGTTCAGTTATACCAAAATACATTCCCTGAGCCAGGAAATGAGATTGAACATTTTTCTGAGGATATTGATTTAGAGTTCTTGCAAGATGATTGCATGGATTTATTAGACTCCATGAAGAACGGAGCTTCTCGGATTCGCGAAATTGTTTTGTTTCTGAGGACATTTTCCCGGTTAGATGAAGCTCAAATGAAACGAGTGAATCTCCATGATGGCATTGAAAGCACATTGATGATTGTGAATCATCGCTTACAGAAAAGTGGTAATCGCCCAATGATTGAGGTGTGTAAAAACTATGGCGTTTTGCCTCCAGTTGAATGCTATGCTGGACAACTCAATCAAGTATTTATGAATATATTAGTCAATGCTATTGATGCGATTGATAGTGCCTGGGAACATTACTCCAATCGAGATAGTCCAGAAATTAGGATTACCACTGAAGATTGGCACATGGAATCTGTCAAAATATTGATTACTGATAATGGGGTGGGAATGTCAGACTTAATTCGCCAGCGTTTATTTACGCCCTTTTACAGTACCAAACCGGTTGGGAAAGGCAAAGGACTAGGCTTGAGTTTATGTCATGCTATTATTGTTGATCATCATGGGGGAAAATTATCCTGTGACTCTGAACCTGGAAAGGGCACAACATTTATCATTGAATTGCCCTTGCACCAGAGTTAAACTCTTCGCACTAGGGAATAGGCCTATGATATAGTGATTCTCTTCTATTGCTATTCGTACCTATTGCCTCAAACAAGAACCGAAACATCCTAACCCACTCATTCGTGGCTATAGAATGAGGATTCAAAAGTTTATTTCAGAGGCAGCGCCAAGCACTGCAAAACCAATGAAAATAGATTAAGACTGAACAGATAATTGCTCTTGTATTTGCTGAATTTTGCGATCGCGGAATGCCTCTAAAGCCTTTTGCAGGTCTTCCGGTTCTACGCCTTCTGGTAGATCGACTGTAGAGAGCGACTGAATCATACCAGAAACCAATTGACTGAATCCCTCAATCCGATCGTCAGCCGATAACTTCTGTTGAGCAGGTTGCGCTACAGTAGGACGAGTAAGAATCGGCGAAACTTTATAATTCAACATTCCTAAGCACCTCTGATTCAAATAGATGACCCTAAAATCTTACTTCTTATCATAAGAACATGTCTCGGATATGACAACATCCTTGTTACAATTATAGACGTTTATCTATCTTTCTTGTCTATATAAGCACCAAAAATAAGTACAATCACAGGCAAATTAATCGATGAAGTGAGAAGGATAGTATAATGAAGAAGTATTCTGTCAAAGAATTTGTTGATTCCCCCATGAATAACCCCAAAGAAGGGGGAATGACTGCCCACGGTCTTGCTTATATCTACCACTATGAAAACCAGCATTGGTTACAATTTAAAGATCCAATTCAAGTCTATTGTTTAAGTGGAAATTCGGGTAACCCGATCGCGACTTTAGAGGAGATTGAAAACCAAGTGGAAACACAGGGCTATTATGCGGTGGGAATGCTCAGTTATGAAGCTTCTGCAGCCTTTGATAGTGCCTTAACGGTTCATGAAGACCCTGATTTTCCCCAACTTTGGTTTGCCCTGTACGATCGCCCCTCACGTATCCTCAGCCCCCAGGAATTTATCAATCTCCACAGTGATATTACTGATGCAGGCATAAGCTGGGAAAGTGAACTGACTGAAGCCGACTTTCACGAGGCGATCGCCCGCGTTCAAAATTACATCAGCCAAGGGGATACCTTTCAAGTTAACTACTCCTTCCGACTGCGATCGCCCTTTAGCGGCGATCCGCGCTGGGCATTCAATCTTCTGAGGCGATCGTCACCCGCCCCCTATTCGGCTTACCTAGACATGGGGCGCTATATCATTGCGTCTGCTTCCCCCGAACTCTTTTTCACCCTTAAGGGTTCTACCTTCACCAGCAAACCCATGAAAGGAACCGCCCCACGGGGAAAAACCCTAGCTGAAGATCGTCAACTTGCCGAATGGTTGTACCATTCCCAGAAAAATCGCGCTGAAAACGTGATGATCGTCGATATGGTTCGCAATGATATCGGCAGAGTCGCCACCATTGGCAGCGTCCAAGTCCCGCGCTTATTTGAAGTCGAGCGCTACTCTACCGTCTGGCAAATGACTTCAACGGTGACGGCTCAAACGCGATCGCCCCTAAGCCAAATTCTGGCCAACATTTTCCCCTGTGCCTCCATCACGGGCGCACCCAAAGCTCGCACGATGGAGATTATTAAAGAACTTGAAGGCTCTCCCCGACGCATCTATACTGGAGCGATCGGTTATTTGAGTCCGGGACGCACAGCCCTATTTAATGTAGCCATCCGTACCCTCCTGATCGATCGACACACCCAACAAGCTGAATACGGCATCGGTAGCGGCATCGTCACCGACTCTAATAGTCAAGAAGAATATCAAGAATGCTATATCAAATCCCGCGTTATCATTGAGCAACAACCTCCCTTCTCCCTCCTCGAAACCCTCCTCTGGACTCCCCAATCTGGCTATTTCCTGCTCTCTTACCACCTGCAACGGCTCCAAGACTCAGCCGAATACTTTAATATTCCCCTGGATCTCTCCCAACTCCTCCACCAGCTCCAAACCCTAGCTCCTACACTCAACCGCTCTGCCCACAAAATTCGTCTTCTGATCGATCCCCAAGGAGAATTCACTCTAGAACCCTCTCCTATTTCTCCTTCCTCCTCCCTCACCCCCATCACCCTCAAACTTGCCCCCCAACCGATTGACTCCTCCAACATCTGGCTTTATCACAAAACAACCCATCGCCAAGTTTATACTCGAGCTAGTGCTTCGGTTACCGAGTGTGATGAGGTGCTGCTCTGGAACGAACACCATCAAATTACCGAAGCCAGTATTGCCAACGTTGTCCTCCATTGGCAGGGACAATGGATTACCCCTCCCGTCACCTGTGGACTTTTACCAGGTACATTCCGCGCTTGGCTTTTAGAGCGGAATCTGATTCACGAACACCCCATTACTCTGGATATGATCGCTCCCTCTTCTACTGTGTATCTGATTAACTCAGTTAGAGGATGGCAAAGTGCGCGGTTGATCGGCTCGCACTAATCAGGGATTTAAAGATCCTGTAACTCCATCACTTGCCAGTGATACCGTTATCTTCAATGAAACCGAACTCGACGTTCATGAGAACTTAAATGGGAGGTATCCCCATTTAATTCCATAATTGAGCGATCGCCATCCTTAATCACCTTGACTACAGCGCACAAAGAAGCATTTACATCTACTCCTGTCACTCCATCAACTAATCCCATAGCCATTCCTAATACAGACGCACCATGGCCGATAAATAATAAATCTTCATGAGGAAACCGTTCAACTAACTCTCGGATGGTTTGTCCCGCACGAGCAAAACATTGGGTCTCAGTTTCGGGATAGCAAGGCTTTCCCTCAATCGGAACCTCTGGATCGATGCGCGGAAACTGAGCGGCTAATTCTGATAATGAACGGGTTTGGGGACACTCCGTCATCCATTCTGGATTTAGCCACTCTCCCAAACCCCAATGTAGGCGCAGCGGTACATCCAGAACATTCGCCACTCCATGGGCGGTTTGCACCGTTCGCAGAAAGGGAGAGGCAAAAATCCGGCTGATTCCTTCTGATTTTAGGCGATCGGCTAATTCCTGAACTTGAACTAAGCCATCGTCAGACAAAGGCGGATCGTAACGGCGATCGGCCGTATTAAACCACTCCGGATTGACAAAATCCAAGCGGTTGGCATGTCGCGCAATCCAAATGGTTTGAGCCATATATAAATTTTCAATAGTTTTTCTTTTAAAATTGATACTAGGTCATTGTAGCAACTCTAGAATCATGGATCGATTTGTGAATTCCCGTAAACCCCTTGTTCTTCTTGTTTTAGGCCTACTTCTGCTTGGTGGCAGAACAGTTGCCCAAACTTTGCCCATTGCTGAACGACTAATTGAATTTGATTCCTCTCCTGGGGAAGAGCTGTTAATTGAAAGCCGTGCTAGACAAGATTATGTGCCCTTGAGCATTCAGTTTGAAACCCAAAAAAACCAGGCTTTTTGTGGCGTTGCCAGTATGGTGATGGTCTTAAATGCTTTGGGGATTGAGGCTCCTGATGCACCCGAATATGGTCGCAAAATGTTTACCCAGGATAATATTTTTAATGCCCAAACCGATCGAGTGATCGCCAGAGAAACGATCGCCAAACAAGGTATGACTCTAGAAGAGTTAGGTGCGTTTTTAGCTCGTTATCCCCTAAAAACCCAGGTTTATCACGGGGGCGATCTGAGTTTGCAGGAATTTCGCCAGTTAATGGTAGAAAATTTGCAGCAGCCTGATAATTTTGTGTTAGTCAATTATCTGCGAAAGTCCATTGAACAGGAGCGAGGGGGACATATTTCTCCAGTCGCCGCCTATCATCAGCAGAGCGATCGCTTCTTGATCCTCGATGTTGCCCGCTATAAGTATCCTCCCGTTTGGGTAACGGCCGAAGATCTCTGGAATTCCACCCGCACCGTAGATTCGGTTTCTGGGAAAACTAGGGGCTTAGTGCTGCTGAATGCCATTAACAATTAACCATTATGGGGTTAGTCTATCTCCAGATCTGAAGGATTTTCCCATCCCCTAACCTAATTCTCGGTAGAATTAGGATCGAAAGGGCCAGAGGTATAATTATCTAAATCAGTGCTATTCTCTAACCTTAATCCCTGGGGGGTTTTGACAATAATGTTATCTCCTCCCAAGGCCTGAGCTTCCGCTAAAGCTTCTCCAGCCGTAACAATTAAGGTAACTTCAGAATCATCATTACGAGGGACGACACTACTCACCCCTAAGCTAACGGTAATATAGGGACTAATGGGGGAGTTGGGATGAACTAATTTGAGGCTACTGATTTCTGAATGGATATAGGTGGCTACTTGCATGGCTCCTTCAACGTTAGTTTGGGGTAATAAAATCGCGAACATTTCTCCCCGATAACGAGCAACCATATCTGCTGGACGTTTCACCACAGAGCGAATAGCATCAGCAATGCTTTTTAAGCATTCATTGCTCGTTTGGGAGCCGTAGCTATAGACATAGGGCTTAAAATAATCAACGCGACAGACAATTAGGGATAGGGGTTTCAAATCTCGTTTCATCCGTCGCCATTCTTGCTCGATAAATTCGTTAAAGCGACGACGGTTGGGGAGTTGGGTGAGGCGATCGAAAAGAGTGAGATTTTTAACTTGTTTGTTAACAGCTTCTAATTCTTGGCGAGTAGTCCATTCTACATAAGAGAGTTGTTCATACTGATAAATAATAAAATAACAGACCAGGAGAGTCATGGCCAAAAAGAGGAAAGATTCCACAGTGATGGTATGGGATAATTCACTGGGAGGAAAGCCAAAAATCCAGTGATTTACGCAAAAATAAGCAATAACCACCCCTTGAGCAATGATATGAATGGGCCAAGAAACAGGTATGGCAGTCGCTTGCATGAGAAACATGACGAGCCAAAGTTCTGGTTGAAATTCACACACTCCGGCGGCTGTTCCCAGAACTTGGGGTAATAGGGTTACCGACCAGGATAATCCGAGGAATAGTAAGCTAGGATGGCGGCGACCAAATTGGGTTTTTTGTAATCCCCAACAACCGACTAGGGCAAATAGGGTCGTAATGCGAGCGCTGAGGAGTTCACTGGCAAATTGCTCACCATAGAGGATCGCTTCAAACAAGGCTATGGCGAAAACTCCACCTAGGGTAATCCAAATAGTTGTCTGAAGACGGGCTAAGATGAGAAACTTGCGCCATTCAGGTTCGATGCGTGCATCTTTTTCCCCAGTTTTTTTTATGTCTTCCAAGGAAGCTGAGTCGTCTTGAGAAGATTGTTTTGGCTTAGATCCCTGATTCATGGTTTATAGGCTATCCGATCGCCTGTTCCGTAATGGACTGTTTAATCGGTTTTGCGATAGTTTACATTAACCGAGGTTCCCAGGTATATCATTCATCGACTAAGTGGATTGACCTGTGCTCTCTCACTGAATGGGGGGTGGAGTTGGCTGGAGCTGAGGCCGAGCCAAATTCCTCGTTTTGCTATACCTGTGTTTTGAATGTGTCTCTAGAGCAATAGGTCATAGCTTACAATTTTAACTGAAAGGTTGTTCTCTCTGGCGATTTTGAGAACCGGATGTGTTATAGGTTTCGGTATGGTTAATCTTAATCAGGAATTTCAACAAGCCTATCAGTACCAGCGAGAGGGGAATTGGGAAGCGGCTCGTCTTGGATATGAGCGAGTTTTAGAACTCGATCCTCAACATATGAGTACCCTGGTGAATTTAGGGGTTTTGTATAAGAAACAGGGTGAATATGAGCAGGCATCTCGGTTATATGAGCGGGCGTTGCAACAAAAGCCTAATCATGTGATTGCTCATTACAATTTGGCTTTGGTCTACGAGCAACAAGGACGGTTATCGGATGCGGTGCGTCATTATAGCCATGGGCTCAAGGGGTGACAAAGAGGCTCAATGGTAGAGAGAGTGGTGGGTTGAGGAGGCGATCGGTAAAAGAGTAAAGTGGTCGTGTAGAGACCACAAAAATATAAAAATGCTTCCTCAATTGTACCAGAAAATCCTCG
>NZ_JAGHZH010000146.1:0-36174 GCF_017746885.1 Roseofilum sp. SBFL
GCGCGGTAATAGGTAATAGGTAATAGGTAATAGGAAAACCATTTTTCACGCTATAATGCCCATTCTTTCGGCTTTTCATGGGAAGGCACTCTCAAGGAAAATTTCGATTACTGTACCTCATAACATCGAAAAGTGCTGTATCCATCCTGGGGAGCAGCATCAGCAGGATTGAATCCTAAAGACGACCAGAGCAAGATTGATGAAGTATTTAATTATACTAATTGATCGAAGCGCTATACATAAAAAAATCGGTACAGCCTAGAGACTATCAGACTGTACCGATAACTAATGGAATTATCCATTACCAGCGCGTAGCGCTAAATCTAGTTGAGGGCTTCGGCTCCACCGACAACTTCTAGGAGTTCTTGGGTAATGGCAGCTTGCCGAGCCTTGTTATAGGATAGGGTGAGCGTGTTGATCATTTGACTTGCATTATCCGAAGCACTACTCATCGCTGTCATCCGAGCAGCTAATTCACTAGCGGCTGATTCTTGCAGGGCGCGTAGGAATTGATTTTTAACGAATAGGGGTAAGAGGGCTTCCAGGATTTGTACAGGATCTTGCTCAAAGATCATATCTCTGGGGAAACTCTCTTCAGAGGAAGACGTAACTTTTTCTCTGGCAACATTGAAGCTACCATTGGCTGTGGTTAAGCGGAAGACTTCATCATCAACGACTTCTAACCCTTGGGGAGTTAAGGGAAGTAGGGTTTGAATAACGGGTCTGGAGCTAATTAAGGAGACGAATTTGGTATAGATGAGTTCTACCCGGTCTACCTTACCAGAGATAAACCATCCGAGAATGTTATCTACAATTTCGTCTGCTTCTTCAGCACTCGGTATTTGTCCTAGATCTGTGCGGGTGGTAGCAATGGAGACATTACGACGCTGGAAGTATTGAACAGATTTACGGCCTAAGAGGGCATATTCGTAGTTGAGGCCTTCTTGTTCGAGTTCTTTGGCTCGCATTTCAGCGCGACGGATGACGTTACCATTGTATGCGCCACAGAGGCCGCGATCGCCGGAAAAGACAATTAAGCCAACAGTTTTTACATCCCGATTTTTGAGCAGTTCGAGGTCAACATCTTCAAACTGAAGGCGACTTTGCAGGCGATACAGGACTTGAGCCAAACGGTCAGCAAAGGGACGGGTGGCTAACACTTGTTCTTGGGCGCGACGCACTTTTGCTGCGGCCACCAAACGCATAGCTTCCGTAATTTTGCGAGTATTTTTAACGGATTTGATGCGATCGCGGATCGCTTTAAGATTTGGCATAGGAAAGACAAGGAGATAGGGACAGGGAATAGTGGATAGGGATCGACTATCCACTATCTGAAGACTAGGCAGACACCAAGAAGGTTTGCTTATATTCAGCGATCGCTTCTTTTAACAAGCCTTCTGCTTCATCGGTGAGTTTCTTCTCACTCTGAATCACTTCGCCAAACTTGGGTTTGCTCGATTTCAAATAATCCCGCAATCCTTGGGCAAACGTTGCGACTTTTTCTACCGCAATATCATCAAGATATCCATTTAATCCTGCATATACACTAGCCACCTGTTCGGGTACACTCAACGGTGAGTTTTGGGGCTGTTTGAGTAACTCTTGCAGGCGCTGTCCCCGTGCCAATTGGTCTTGGGTTGCCTTATCTAAGTCAGACGCAAACTGGGCAAAAGCCCGCAGGTCATCATACTGAGCTAATTCCAGTTTCAGCTTCCCAGCCACTTTTTTCATGGCTTTGGTTTGAGCTGCCGATCCCACACGGGATACGGAGATACCGGCGTTAATCGCTGGGCGTAAGCCAGAATTGAATAGGTCAGCCGATAAGAAAATTTGACCATCGGTAATCGAAATTACATTGGTGGGAATGTAAGCCGAAACATCCCCAGCTTGGGTTTCGATAATCGGTAGAGCCGTCATACTACCGCTACCCAGCTCGCTATTGAGTTTAGCTGCCCGCTCGAGCAGACGGGAGTGGAGATAGAATACATCTCCAGGATAGGCTTCACGACCGGGAGGACGACGCAAGAGCAGGGACATTTGACGGTAGGCTTGGGCTTGCTTACTCAAGTCATCATAGATTACGAGAGTATGTTTGCCTTTGTACATGAAGTATTCCGCCATACTTGCTCCAGTATAGGGAGCAATATATTGTAGGGTGGCGGGGTCACTGGCGTTAGCGGCAACCACGATGGTGTAGTCCATGGCTCCCTTTTCTTCCAGGGTAGCAACGACTTGAGCTACCGTAGAAGCTTTTTGACCGATCGCCACATAAACGCAAACTACATCCTCGGACTTCTGATTGATAATCGTATCAATAGCAACGGTGGTTTTTCCGGTTTGGCGATCGCCAATAATCAGCTCCCGTTGGCCGCGACCGACGGGAATCATGGCATCAATTGCCGTAATTCCCGTTTGCAAGGGTTCGCAAACCGATTGACGGGCAATAATTCCAGGAGCAGGAGATTCAATCAAGCGACTTTCGCTAGTATTGATGTCGCCTTTCCCATCGATCGCTTCACCCAGGGGATTGACCACCCGGCCAATCATGGCATCACCAACGGGGACTTGGGCAATCCGGCCGGTAGCGCGAACGGAGCTACCTTCTTGGATATTGGTTCCATCACCCATCAATACCGCCCCCACATTGTCCTCTTCCAGGTTGAGGACAATACCAACGGTTCCGTCTTCAAATTCTACAAGTTCTGCGGCCATGGCGTTGTCTAAGCCATAAATCCGCGCAATACCATCACCAACTTGAAGAACTGTACCGACTTCAGAGACTTTTACATCTTGGTCGTACTGTTCAATTTGTTGTTGGATAATACTGCTAATTTCGTCTGGTCTGATAGCTACCATATGCGTCTATTTTGGGATATAAGAGGTGCTGTGTGTACTTCAGATTTTGAGCTTTAGGACGCTCAAGTCTCCAGGGAGGAGACCCTAGGCCAGAGCTAAACCAATGCGCCGCAGTTGGCCTCGCAGACTGGCATCAATCACTTGAGATCCCACTTGGATGATTACGCCACCAATCAGGTCTGGATCGATGCGAGTTTCGATTTCTACATGCCTAGCGTTGGTCATCGCTTGCGTGCGCTCGGCGATCGCTGTGCGTTCTTCTTCCCTCAGTTCTACGGCTGAGGTCACCTGGGCCAACACGGTTTGATTCAGTTTCCGCAATAGGGCCAGGTAGGTTTGGCAAACGCCATCTAAAAATTGGATGCGTCCGCGATCGACCAGCAGGAAGAGGAACCGTTGAACATAAGCATCCGTTCCCTCTTCTGTAATTTGTCTGAGAACCCCTTTTTTTGCATCGGGGTTCACTAAGGGATTACCTAAAAACGAGCGGAGCTGTTCGCTGCTCTCCCACATTTCTAAGATCAGACGCACATCATCACCAAACTTATCGGTCAGGTCATGATTTTGGGCGATGGACATTAGCGCTTGGGCATAAGGTTCTACAATTGAACCTATCATGGAACTATTTGCCATTAGTTTCCTCCTACCCTAGCAATGCTGCGATCGATCAGTTGATGCTGAAGATCGTCATTTAATTCATCTCTAATTTGGGATTCCACCCGTTGCATCGCTAAAGCTACCACCCGTTTCCTAAGTTCAGCAATCACTCGACTTTGTTCAGCGTCTAGATCTTGGGCGGCTGTTTCTTGTAATCTTTGGATGTCTTCATCCGATTTAGCCAAGATGGTGGCCTTTACCGATGCGGCTCGTTCACCCGCCTGTTGACGGATTTTTTCCGCTTGAGCTTGAGCCTGAGCGAGATTTTGTTCTTGTTCTTTGAGCGCAGATGCCGCTTTTTGTTGTCGCTCTTCGGCATCTTTAATGGCGTTTTCAATGGCTTCGCGCCGGTCGGCTAAGGTTTTACCCACTGCCGAGCGACCGAAGTACACCAGCACTCCGATAATAATACCGAGGTTAATGAGGTTCGTCTCAAGTACATCAAAATTGAGTCCGAATCCACCTTTTGTTGCTTCTGTTGCCAGCAACCACAAATTACCCATGCTAGGAAAGTCCATTTGAGCGCAGTTTTTCTACAGGTTTTCCTCGTTTTCGACCCAGGATTGGGACACAAACGAAGTCCGAAATGTTATGTGGGTATCGAAGGTTAAGCAGCAAGATCCTCCCAATCAGGAGGAGATCAACAGGTTTTGAGCAGTTTATCGAGGATTTGGCGACTGAGTTGGTCTACCTGTCCTTCTAAAACGCCTAGGGTTTCCTGTTTTTGTCGATCGATTTCTTGCTGGGCTTGTTCGCGTTTGGCTTGAGCTTCTTGCTGGGCCTGAGCCATGTTCTGAGCTGCAATTTTATCGGCTTCAGCTTGAGCTTGAGCAATCACAGCTTGTGATTGTTTACGAGCGCCTGCGAGTTCTTCTTCGTACTGATTCGCGAGCTGTTCAGCTTTGGCTAAACGTTCGCGAGCTTCGGTTAAATTAGAACGGATATAGTCGCTCCGTTCATCTATAGCACTGCCGAGAGGCTTATAAAAAATCTGATTCAGTAGAGCTGCTAAGATAAGGAATTGGATAGCCATTACAGGTAAAGTGGCATCTAGGTCAAAAAGACCTCCTGCTTCCTCAGCCGCTGCTTCTACTGCAAGAAGTATTGTCCCATCGATCATTGGCGATCGTCCCCAGTTTTTAACGATTTGCTCTGGTTTTACACGTATCCTGTTCTTGGTTAACAGAGCAGGGTTTCCCTAGCGTTTCTAGGGAGTTTGGCCTAATCTGTAACGGAACTGACAATCTCGGCGATTGGCTTTCGTTAGATTAGGGTAGAGATAGAAAGCGTTCCTATCTCTACTATTCGTCAGCGCGATCGCTTACGAGAAGGGGTTAGCAAACAAGAGTACGAGGGCAACAACCAGACCGTAGATGGTTAGCGCTTCCATGAATGCCAAACTCAGCAGGAGAGTGCCTCGGATTTTTCCTTCAGCTTCGGGTTGACGGGCAATACCTTCTACGGCTTGACCAGCAGCGTTTCCTTGTCCAATTCCAGGACCGATAGCAGCTAAACCAACAGCAAGGGCAGCAGCAATAACGGAAGCAGCAGCAATTAGTGAATCCATGATGGGTTCAATCTCCTTTTTTAAATTGAGTACACTTGATAGGATTTTTTCTTTCGGCTTGAGACCGAAGATCGGCAGAGTGAGCTTCTCTCTCTGTTGGGATGGGGATGAGCCTTGTCCCTTGACGGCTAGCTATGTTCTTCTTCGCCATGATGGGGATCTTCTAGAGCTTCCCCAATGTAGGTGGCTGCCAAGGTAGCAAAGATGAGGGCTTGAATGGCACTTAAGAATATTCCCAATGCCATCACAGGTAAGGGAATAAACAAGGGAACCAGTAAGACTAACACCCCAACCACCAGTTCATCAGCCAGAATGTTACCAAATAGACGGAAGCTCAGGGATAGAGGCTTAGTGAAGTCTTCAATTACCTTGAAGGGGAGCATGAAGGGCACTGGCTCAACGTAGTGAGCAAAGTATCCTAAGCCCAGCTTTTTGAGACCGGCGTAAAAATACGCTAGGGAGGTCAAAAGAGCTAGGGCGACCGTGGTATTGATATCGCTGGTTGGCGCAGCTAGTTCACCTTCTGGCAAATGGATGATTTTCCAGGGAACTAAGGCCCCTGACCAATTTGACACAAAGATGAACAAAAATAAAGTACCGACGAAGGGAACCCAGGGTCGATATTCTTTTTCACCCATGGCATTTTTGGCCAGGTCTCGAATAAATTCCAAAGCGTACTCCATGAAGTTTTGCATTCCGCTGGGTACTCTTTGGATGTTTCGAGTGGCGGCGACTGAGGCAATCACAAGCAATCCAATCACAAACCAGGAGGTGATCATGACTTGCCCATGAATTTTGAGATTACCGATTTCCCAATAGAGATGCTTACCGACTTCAAGCTCGGCGAACGGGAGGCTATGATAAGCGTCCAGGAAGTTAAGCATATCCATTATTAAAGAGGGTTCAGAGTTAGGGTACCGATCGAAGTGGCTTGCCTTTTTACAGGATTTTACCGATCATCCATGGGGCGATCGCTCGCTGATTATGGAGTTAAGGTGGTCCTGAGAACATAAGCGATGATCGCAGCTTTGTAGGTTAAAAATCCCAAAAAAATGGGCACGATTTCTAGCTGTTTCCATTGGAAGGCGACAATCATCACGCCAATGAAAATGGCTAAACCGGTATTGCCAAGACGTTGCTTTGCTCGTCCGAGTCCTTCTACGTTTTTAGCCAACAGTCTGAGGTAAACTATCCCCGCACAGGAGCCGATCAGATAACTGAGGGCGGTTCCCAGGGAATAAAAGAACCAGACAGACACGAAGGCAACTCCTGTCATTCCCAATGTCCAACCATACAATTGAGTTTGTAGTTGATAATACTCTTCCATTGCGCCCGGTGAGGCACTGGGGAGAGGGGTTTGGGGCAGGTCTTCTGCTGTTAGCGTTTCCGTTTTCGGAGATTCGTCGGAGGTGTTCACTTCGACTGGTTAACCTGAGTTGTTGGTCTGCGTTTTTCCATCACCGCGTAAAAAGGGATATTCCTTTGCGGGAAAAGGATTCTGTGGAGTTTTCTCCGTCAGGAGAGCCACAGAGGATCTAGCCAAACGTTCTTTCAGGTGACCCTGAGAGGTCTGTTCGTAGACTCCCTGGAAATCATATCACGGAGAGGGATCAGTTTCTGAAGAAAGTATTAATCCTTTGAGGGCATCAGGAAATAGGGAATTATCCTCAAAGATTTGTGGGGTTATCTTCCGAGATTGGGGGGGTTAAAAGAATCAAGTTTTGCTCTAGGAGAAATCGCATCTGTTCTAGGTTGTGTTGGGTTTCGCTCAGAATCTGTGCAATGGTTTGTTGACCATTACAGGCTTGAAGCAGTTGGAATTGTTCCTCAGATAGGGTAACGGGTTTATAGTCCTGATTGAGAAGGCTTCGGGAGGGCCATCCATGGAGACAGGGATTGGATTCAGCAATCGCTGCGGCAAGACTTCGATCGTCAGACCAGTCGGTGCGATCTAGGGGAGGACGAGCAAGGAAGAATTCGTAGTGGGTCAGTTCTGGGTCAAGCAGTTCAATCAAGCGATAGCGTTGGCGCTCGCTTAGATTTTCTACCCGTTTCATCAGGTCGGGTGCTTGCCCAAGCAGGCGTTCAATCGTCCAATACTGGGGATTGGAAAAGCCGACAAAGGCTAATCCGGAAGCATCGATCAATTCAAACAGAGTATCAATGGTGTAATCAATTTCTTGGGGATGAACGTACATATCGGCAAAACATTCATCTTGATGATTTTCCAAGGCCCAGCGCCGTTTGTCTTCCCGCACGATGCGGTTATCCTCCGGTAATACGGAAAACAGATCGCGTCCAATTTTTACGCCATCCTGGTAATCTCCACGATGTTCTCCTTGCAGCAGAGCGATCGCCTGTTGCATCAGTTGAATTTCAAATCGTCCCAAGTGGGCGTAAACAAAAATATGGAGAATTCCCCCAGGCGCTAACTTACAAGCTAGGGATTGAATGCCACGAATGGGATCGGGCAGGTGGTGTAAGACTCCCACACAGTTGATGAGCTGAAACTGTCCCGGTAATTGGGCCACATCGTACAAACTGAGGTGATGAAATTCCACTCGGTCAGCCCCCGATCGCTGGCAACGCTCCTGAGCCACGGCGATCGCTCCAGCACTCAAATCAATGCCCACTACAGAGGCTTGGGGATTAAGATGAACCAAATATTCTGTACCCACACCTGTGCCACATCCAGCATCCAGAATACGGATATCTTGGCGAGGGGGTTTTCGTCCCGTACAGAACTGGTAAGCCGTCAGCCAATTCCAGCGCCAGTTGTATCCCGGAGGAGGTTCATCAAGGAAGGGTTCTGGAGGAAAGGGATAGGTATCGTACAGTTTCGCGACGGCGTTACTAATAGCTTGAGCTTCGGACATAGTGAGGAGCGTGTGATTTCTGCCAGATCTGATTATCCAATATTTGGGCCACAGGGATAATGAGAATTTTTGCTCATCAGGGGGGGGATAAGAGCGGCTAGAGCGGGGGAAGAGAGGATTAGATGACTCCTAGAGCTGTTAGAAGTTGTTGATAACGTAACAAAACTTATCTTTTTTCTCAGTCAGGGGACTCGGATCGCCTATGATGTAGAATCGTTACGCTTTTTAATAAACAAGGGGAGTCAACCCAGACTACTCTTAAGATCAAACACCAATAGCTATTCAAGGATCGGTCCAATGGACTGGCCATGGATAGCCAAAAGCTGTTTAACGCATTAATGCAATTGCTGTAAACATCCAAAGGGAGCGAAGAAGAGCGCATGACTATCAAGGCAAGTGGTGGAAGCTCCGTTGCTCGTCCGCAACTGTATCAAACGGTAGCTGTTTCAACAATTTCTGTTGCTGAACAGCAAGACCGTTTCTTAGGACGGACTGAACTCGGTGAACTTTCAACCTATTTCGAGTCGGGTCTCAAACGGTTGGCGATCGCCGAAGTCCTCACCAAAAATTCTGAACTGATTGTTTCACGAGCAGCCAATCGGATCTTTACCGGTGGATCTCCCATGGCTTTCTTGGAAAAGCCTGCCGATCCCGAACCCATGCTCGTTGGAGCAAGCCAACGCACGCAAGGCACAGAAACCTTTATAGAAAGCAAGTCCGGTGGTGGACTCTTTTCTGGATTCGGGTCTTTATTTAGCGGTGCCAGTGCCGGCCCCGTTCCTCCAGGATTCCGTCCCATTAACGTTTCCCGTTATGGGCCGGCAAATATGACCAAATCCCTACGGGATTTAAGTTGGTTCCTGCGTTATATCACTTATGCGATCGTTGCTGGAGACCCCAATATTCTCTCCGTCAATGTCCGAGGACTCAGAGAAATTATTGAAGGCGCTTGTTCTACGGCTGCAACCCTCGTAGCCCTACAGGAAATGCGAGCTGGCGCTTTAGCATATGTTAAAAATGACGCAGAAGCCAGTGATATCGTTGGACAATACTTTGACGTAGTGATCTCAGAATTCAAAGCTTCCACACCGTCAAACAAAATCCGTCAACGCCAGACCTTAGATCAACAAGGACTCACACTCCCTCAAATCTATTTCAATGCGTCTGAGAGTCGGCAAAAATTTGTCATGAAGCCCGGATTGTCCTCTTCCGAAAAACAGGAAGTGGTCAAGGCAGCCTATCGGCAAATCTTTGAACGAGATATTACTCGTGCCTATTCCCAATCCATTTCTTATCTAGAATCTCAGGTGAAAAATGGCGATATCTCCATGAAGGAGTTTGTACGTCGTTTATGTCTGAGTCCCCTCTATCGCCAGCAGTTCTATGAACCGTTTGTCAATAGTCGGGTTGTAGAACTAGCCTTCCGTCATATTCTCGGTCGAGGTCTGTCGAGTCGCGAAGAGTTCCAAAAGTATTTCTCCATTGTTTCTGATGGGGGACTCCCCGCTTTAGTGGGTGCTTTAGTCGATTCCCAAGAATACGCCGATTACTTCGCAGAAGAGACAGTTCCTTACTTGCGCGGTTTAGGACAAGAAGCCCAAGAGTGCCGCAACTGGGGGCCCCAACAGGATCTGTTTAAATACAGTGCCCCCTTCCGCAAAGTACCCCAATTTATTACCACTTTTGCGTCCTACAACGGTCCCTTACCGGATCGGCATGTGTATGGTTCCGGGAATGATCCTCTGGAAATTCAGTTTGGAGCAATTTTCCCGAAAGAAACCCGCAATCCCAGTAACAGTCCTGCACCCTTTGGTAAGGATACGCGCCGCTTGTTGATTCATCGAGGCGCAGGGATTGATAGCCAGATTTCAGCTCCAGGAGCACGAGGTAAAGCACCCGGTAGTTTAGGGGCGAAGGTCTTTAAGTTGGATCAAGTCCCGGCAACGGTGAGTAAAAAAGCGGGAACTAATATCAAGTTCTCGGAAACTTCCGCTCAAGCGGTAATTCGCGCCTGTTATTTACAGGTCTTTGGCCGGGATGTTTATGACGGTCAACGGCTGAAGTCGATGGAGAATCGTCTGGAAAATGGAGAGATTACGGTTCGGGAATTTATCAAAGCGCTGGCGAAGTCAGATGTCTTCCGCAATATGTACTGGAGTTCTCTGTATGTGGTGAAGGCGATTGAGTATATCCACCGTCGGTTGTTGGGTCGTCCGACCTATGGCCGTCCGGAAATGAATCAGTATTTTGATTTGTGTTCTAAGAAGGGTTTTTATGCTCTGGTAGATGCAATTATTGATTCCGTTGAGTATGCTGAGTCCTTCGGAGAAGATACCGTTCCTTATGAGCGGTATTTGACTCCAGCAGGGTTGTCCTTACGCTCGATGCGGGTAGGTACTCTGCGTGAAGATATGGGTCAACTGGTTAAACCAGAAGAGACTCCACGCTTTATTGAGCTAGGCGCGGTCACTTCACCACGGGGTGAAATCGAGGTACAAGAGCGGATTACTCAAGGGGTTCGCAAGCAACGGGAACAACGTAAGGTCTTTAAGTTGACCAATTTGACAGATGTTCCAGCCGTGAAGATCTTGATTGGTGCAGCTTATCGTCAAGTCTTTGAGCGCGATGTAGCACCGTTTGTGGTCAGCAATGAGTTCTCTAGTTTAGAGAGTCGTTTGGGTAATGGTGAGATCACGGTCAAGGAGTTTATTGAAGGGTTAGGTTGTTCCGATCTGTATATCAAGGAGTTCTATACGCCTTTCCCGAATACGAAGGTGATTGAGCTGGGAACCAAACATTTCTTGGGTCGTGCGCCTTTAGATCAAGCGGAGATTCGTAAGTATAACCAGATTTTGTCTAGTGAGGGTATTCGTGCCTTTATTGGGGCAATGGTTAATAGTATGGAATATCTACAAGCCTTTGGTGAAGATGTGGTTCCCTATTGTCGGTACAATACGCTTCCTGCGGCTAACTTCCCGAATACGGAGAAACTTTATAACCAGTTGACGAAGCAAAGTAAGGAGATTGTGATTCCTAGCTTTGAACCCGTCTAACGACAATCGAGGTTGAAATTTGAACTCAATCCCCCTAGAGGGTGAGAGGGATGTCCATTGGGGAAGGGTTAAGGCTCAATCCCTGATGGACTTTATGGTTTATGGGAAAAAACGTGAAGTTTTGTAACAACCGATCGAAGCACAGGTCAATGGTCTTAAATACCTATGCTAACCGGATGAGAGAAGGGGTCAAAATGAGGGTAAATGTTAAAAAATATTAAGAAGTGATTTAGGATGTGAACTCCATGCCTGACAATGAGTTCGGACGGATATAAAACCAATGAGCTATATCAGAGGTTAATGTCCGGCGATCGCTGAGTCAAACTCTGTGTTTTTAAGCTAATTTCCTTGAGCTATGCCAAGGTCTCTTAAAAAAAGCAAGTTCATAACCGAAGTTGCAACACAATTAGACTCAGACCCTTTGGCGCAAGCCATCTATATAAGACCCAATTGGTGACAATTTCTATTTTGGAGGACTCCACAACATGAGTATCGTCACGAAGTCCATCGTGAATGCTGATGCTGAAGCTCGTTATCTCAGCCCAGGCGAACTGGATCGGATCAAAGCTTTTGTAACATCTGGTGAGCAACGTTTACGGATTGCCCAAATCCTCACTGACTCCCGCGAGCGCATTGTTAAGGAAGCTGGTGACCAACTCTTCCAAAAACGCCCGGATGTGGTTTCTCCTGGTGGAAATGCTTATGGCGATGAAATGACCGCAACCTGCCTGCGGGACATGGACTACTACCTGCGTCTAATTACCTATGGAATCGTGGCTGGTGATGTCACCCCCATCGAAGAAATCGGTTTGGTTGGTGCAAAAGAGATGTACAAATCTCTGGGCACTTCCATAGATGCAGTGGCTGAAAGTGTTAGTTGCATGAAAGCTGTCGCAACTTCCCTGATGTCAGGTGAAGATGCAAATGAAGCCGGTTCTTACTTCGATTATGTCAAAGGTGGTCTGACCTAGACTTCACCCAAGTTTTAGCCAAGGCTCAGGTTTTGAGCATTAACTACAACTGACCATTTTAAGTAACTTCATCAAGAACACAACCATGCAAGACGCAATTACTGCTGTTATCAATTCTTCCGACGTTCAAGGTAAGTACCTTGATACTTCCGCTCTAGACAAGCTCAAAGGCTACTTCCAAACAGGTGAGCTGCGGGTTCGTGCAGCTACGGCAATTAGTGCTAATGCTTCTACCATTGTGAAAGAAGCAGTCGCTAAGTCTCTGCTGTACTCTGATACCACTCGTCCTGGTGGTAATATGTACACCACCCGTCGCTACGCTGCTTGTATCCGTGATTTGGATTACTACCTGCGTTATGCCACCTATGCAATGTTGGCTGGAGATCCTTCTATCTTAGATGAGCGGGTTCTCAATGGTTTGAAAGAAACCTACAACTCCTTGGGTGTTCCCATTGGTTCCACGGTTCAAGCTATCCAATCTATGAAAGATGTTACGGCTAGCTTGGTTGGTGTTGACGCTGGTAAAGAAATGGGCGTTTACTTCGATTACATCTGCTCTGGCTTAAGCTAGGCTAAGTGCTTCAACTGAAGGTGGTACTTTATCAACTCCCTTCAGAAGTGGAGTCTGGGAAGTCTAGGGTAAGTCCTAGACCGTTACAAGCCTAATCGATGGAAAGGGTTTGTCTCGGTGATTATATAGCCAGCCGATCGCAATGGTCTAGAATTGGCTCTTGACTCCCAGACTTTGGAGGGTAAAGTAAAAAGGTTTTAATACCATTTTTTCTACATTTTTGAATCACAATTAGGAGAGATTAGCCCATGCGGATGTTTAAGGTAACGGCTTGTGTGCCCAGTTTAAGCAGAATTCGGACGCAACGAGAACTCCAAAATACCTACTTCACGAAGTTGGTTCCTTATGATAATTGGTTTCGCGAACAACAGCGAATTATGAAAATGGGTGGCAAAATCCTCAAAGTGGAGTTGGCTACGGGTAAAGTGGGAACCAACGCTGGTTTGATCTAATTCTGTATCAGTTGCGCTCCGGATGAGGGTTTTCCCTGTTGACAAAACCTGCACAAGAGTTTTCTAACAAAGCAAAAGTAAGGGTTAAAGCTTTACTTTTGCTTTGTTGTTTGTTAGAGTCCAGGGAGAATTGGGTGGATACAGTAGCTTCCTCTACCTGTGGAGTAGGGTCTAATTTTCATTTGTGCCTGTACCCCAAGCTATTCCCTATTCCCAGTTCTTTGTTCCCCAGCACGAAGCTCTATAACATATAGTCCTTGAAGTTCCAACAGTTAATTCTTTTGATTGACCCCTCGGTGAAGGAATGGGCAATAGAAGCCAGACTATTGCGGTGGTTAACATTCCTTTGGTTGTCGGTTGGGTTGGTGATTCTGTTTTCTGCATCCTATCCCCTGGCGAATAGCTACTATGGGGATGGGTTTTATTATGTAAAGCGGCAGATGGCTTGGGCGGTTTTGGGCTGTGTGGGGTTTAATTTCATGGTTCATACGCCGTTGAAATCGTTGATGAGAGTTGCCCAATGGTTTCTACTGCTGTTTCTGGGATTGATTGGGGTGACGGTTATTCCTGGATTGGGAATAACGATTAATGGGGCCACTCGTTGGTTATCTTTGGGGGCGTTTCCGATACAACCTTCGGAGTTAATTAAGCCATTTTTGGTTCTGCAAGGGGCGCAAGTGTTTGGTTTATGGCCGTCGTTGAAACCGGCAATTCGCTGGCGATGGTTGGGAATTTTTGGGGCTGTGTTGGTGGGGATTTTGCTGCAACCGAACCTGAGTACGGCGACGTTTTGTGGGATGACGTTGTTTGCGATCGCCGTGGCTTCGGGTTTACCCTATCGCTCCTTGCTCACAACTGGGGGAGTAGGATTGGGTTTGGGGATGTTGAGCTTGAGCATGAATGAGTATCAACGGCAGCGGATTATGACGTTTTTAGATCCTTGGGCCGATCCGATGGAGAATGGTTATCAATTAACTCAAAGTTTGATGGCGATCGGCTCAGGAGGGTTTTGGGGAAGTGGGTTAGGACTCTCTCAACAAAAATGGTTCTATTTACCCATTCAGTACACGGATTTTATTTTTGCAGTTTATGCTGAGGAATTTGGCTTTGTCGGCAGTCTGCTGTTGTTACTTATGCTGGGGGTGTATGCAACTCTAGGGTTGGTGGTAGCGCTCAAATGTACGGATAAGTTTCATCGTTTAATTGCGATCGGTGCGACTTTTCTGCTGGTGGGACAATCATTGATTAATATTGGGGTGGCGACTGGAGCATTACCAACGACTGGTTTACCCTTACCGATGTTTAGTTATGGGGGGAATTCGATGATTGCCAGTCTGTTATCTGCGGGGTTATTGGTGCGAGTGGCTAGAGAGAGTCGTCAAGCGCAGGTGGTGTCTCTGGACGATCGCCGTAGGAGACAGACATAGCTCAAATAACAAGCGAAAATAAGATTAATTTTGGCGAAGGTATTATGTAGAGGTGAGAAAGGGAGCGATCGCCTCACAAATCCGTTCAAACTCAAAGTTATTGACTCGTGTCATTAACCACTGGGAAATTTGTACATCTTCAATTTCACTGGTGAGATCGAGAATAGATTCATGATCGGCTTCAATAGCATGTTGATGAAGGGCCCATAAGCTCTCCGACGATAGGGTTGGCCACGCTAAATCTCCGATTGAGGCGATCGTCGGTGGAGTCGGTTTGGTGTCGATTGGTTCAACCGTTGACTCTAGGGAACAGGTTTCATAGAGATACCGAACGCCTAAATGATGAGCAATTTTTTCTAACAGCAGATCTCCTTGAAAGGGTTTACTGATAAAATCATCACATCCAGCCGCTAAAACCTGTTTTCGATCGTCCTGAAAGGCATGAGCGGTAAGTGCCATCACCACGGTGGCTTGACCTTGGATAGTCGCCTTAATCTGATGAGTCGCATCTAAGCCATTGAGGACAGGCATCCGCATATCCATGAGGATCAGATGGGGTTGCCAACTTTGCCAAATGGCGATCGCTTCTTTACCATTTTCGGCAGTCCGCACTTCAAAGCCCACATGACTTAATAAATGCAACATCAATAAGCACTGATCCCGTTCATCATCAACAACTAAGATGCGATAAACCGGTTGATCTGGAGCTAACCCAATGATCGCTTGTAGAGGATGAATAGAAATAATAGATTCAGCTTGTCCTAGCTGCAAGGGAATCTCAAAAAAGAAGGTACTCCCTATCCCCAGAGTCGAGTTTACCTTTAATTGACCTCCCATTAATTCAACAAAGTGCTGACTGATCGCTAATCCTAATCCTGTTCCTTCTTGATCGTTATGTCCAGAATCAGAAATTAGAGTTAATCCCTTACTTTGGACAAAAGGTTTAAACAAAACTTCGATATTTTCAGGAGCAATACCGATCCCCGTATCAGCCACACTAAATCGGAGATTATGTTGATTGGGATCGCTTGCTAATGTATCCGATAGCATGACTTCTAGGGTAACTGAACCTTGAGGGGTAAATTTAATGCCATTATCCACCAAATTTAGGAGGACTTGTCCTAATTTCTTTTCGTCTCCATACATATATTGAGAGACTCTATCTTCAACTTTTAGTTTCAGTTCTAACCCTTTAAGACGAGCTTTAAGCTGTAATATATTTTTAAGCTTCTCTACACTTTTGAGTAAATCAAAATGAGTATAATTCAAGGAGATTTTTCCAGACTCTATTTTAGACATTTGTAAGACATCATTGATTAAGTTAAGTAGATGTTCGCCACTTTGATTAATTATTTTGAGTTGTTCTTGCTGAATAGAAGATAACGATCCATCACGTCCCATAACTTGTGCAAACCCTAAAATTGCATTGAGAGGAGTCCGGAATTCATGACTCATTTTTGCCAAGAAAGAGCTTTTCGCTCGGTTAGAAGCATCGGCACGATCTTTAGCAATTTTTAGTTCTTCCGATTTGGTCTGAATTTGATCCACTAATTGCAATTGTTGAATTCCCAGACTAATCTGGTGGGCAATATACATGGCTACTTGAATTTCATCTTCTTGCCATTGACGAGGATGTTTATTTTGATAAATTCCTAATAATCCCCAGAGCTTTTGAGAGGCAAACAAGGGGATAATCAGATAAGATCTAGCTTGTATTTTTTCGATAAACTTTAGATACTCAACTTGAAACCCTGCTTGATAAATATCTGTTATACATAGGTATTGATAGTGAGGATAAGGAGGGATATCTGAACCAATCAGTCTTAAAGGATGAGGGTATTGAGTGGGAGTATCGACCCAGAATTTAATGGCACAACTTTCATCATTGATTAATTCGGAAGAACCAGAGATTGGATCTCTCATATCAACGATAGAAGTCCATTCTGAATCCACGGAATCAGCAATAAATTGACCGCTCAAATCTGGGTTAAATTGATAAACAGCAACTCGATCGCTATTAAATAAATTGCGGATTTCATGGGTGGTTGATTTCAATATTTTATCGAGATCTAATAGGGGTTGCATCTGTGCTAAAATATTAGCTATAGACCGTTCTTTCTGAGCTATTTTCTCTAGTTTTTCTTCAGAAATCTTGCGTTCTAACTCTGCTTCTGCTCGGGCTGAGAATATATCGAGAATGACTTGCTTTTGGGAGTCTATCTCCAATGGTTTTGTATCTAATATGGCCAGATAACCAATGATTTCTTGGTGGGTATTTCTTAAAGGTAAACCCCAATAGCTTTTGGCTTTTAGTCTGGAAATTAGTGGATGATTTCCAAATTTTTCTTGTAATTCATCTCGATAGTAAACTGATTCTCCAGATAAGATTTGATCGCCAGGGGCATCTAGAGTCTCAAACTCATCAATTTTCTCTAATTCTATGGAATTCCAAAAAGCTAAAATATTTACCTTGCGAAGCTTGGGATCGGAGACTTTGGCCAGTAACGCGTATTTGACTTGTAAAAGATTGGCTAAATATTGAGTACAACTATTAAAAAATTCATTTCCAGTAGAAGACGCAATTCCTTGGGCAATCAACTTTAAGCCTAACTCCCGTTGCTTTTGTGCTGTGATATCAACACCAAAGGCTTGAATATCAACTAAAGTTCCCCAACGATCGACAATGGGTTGATTGGTCCACCTTAACCATCGATGTTCTCCTGTCCCTGAGCAATACTTATATTCCCAACTTTTGGGATTTAGAGTCGTTAAGAGTTCGAGAATATTATCTTCAACCTCTTCGACTGACTGGGCATCAACTAACCATGAGTTAAGTTGTTTGCCGATTAGGTCTTCAGCATTATGATTGAAAAAACAACAAAAGTATTGATTGACAAAAGTGAGTTCTGTATCGGGTTTCCAGCGGCAAATTAAAACATCTTTTTGTACTTCAATTAGTTCCCGATATCGCCTTTCACTCTCTTTGAGTGCCCATTCTATTTTATGAGTTTCTGTGATATCTTCTACCATGCCAAAAACAAACTGGATTTCATCTTTATCTTGAATCGATGAAACGGTCAGTCTTCCCCATCTGATCTCCCCATTTTGGTGAATATAGCGTTTTTCGACTTGATAGGATTGAATTCTACCGAGTAATAAATTTTGAAAGTTGGGATCGTTTTGATAGTCATCGGGATGAATAATATCTTTAATCTGAAGGTTTTGAAGGTCTTGTGAAGTATAGTTGAGGAAGGATTCAAAGGCAGCATTGGTTTGTGAAATCTGGCCCTCTAAAGTAGTAATATATATGCCAATACCGGCTTGTTCAAAAATGGCTTGAAACCGGGCTTCACTGTGTTGAAGGGCGGTGCTTATGGTTTCTAGAGGGGTAATATCTCGAACGACTAACAGGACGGTTTGGTGAGATAAGGGGGAAATTTTAGCGGATAACCAAATCCGTCGATCGCCAATCATGAGGTGATATTGAAGGGTTTGGGTTTCTCGGGTGGCGATCGCCTGTCGGATAGCCGTTAAGTGGGCATCTGCTTGGGCTTCGGGTAAACAGTCATACAAGCTTTTATCTAATTTACTTTCCGGCGGTTTCTGGAGAAATAAGGGATTATTGGTCATGAATTTCAGACAAATCCCTTCCTGGTTATACACCATGACTACATCATCCATAGCCATGAGCATCGCTCTTTGCTCGGCTTCAATCTGTTTTTGGCGGATTACAGTTCCGAGTTGGGAGGCGATTGCCGAAGCAAAGGCCAGTAATTGATGGGATTCATGGTGAAAATCTAAGGTTGAGATTCCCGACAGAAATAGCACCAACACTGCGACAACTTTTTCTTGCTGTTGCTCTGCTGAGACGGAGAGAATCGGAATCCACAACCCTTGCTGGATATGACACAGAGCGGCTAAATCCTTGTGTTGACAAATGTCCGGCGATTTCTCTGGCACATCCGGCACATATTGTGCCTTTCCCGTTACCCAAACTTTCCCGAGCAAACCCGTTCCACTCCTCCAAATCTGGCCTTGACGAACTAAGCGAAACCGTTCTAAATGACTCAAGACCTCTGGCGGTTCCTGTTTGTGGCAGTACCAGGCTGGACTGAGAGTTAAACTGCGACCCTCATCACTCGGGAGCCAAGCTTCACCGTAGCTCCAACCGCTGGCTTCACAGAGATGTTCCAGGGCAGATTGAAGGGCACTCTCAAAATCCGGCGATCGGCTAATCGCTTGAGTCACCTTGAGTAATAATTGAGTCTCCTCTTCTGCCTGTTGCCGTTTCAGAGCCGTTTGTCGAATCCCAATCCACTTGCCTAACCCTTGAGCCATTAGCTCTAGAATTTCTTGAGCTTGAGTATCTAATGTATTTAGGGCATCATGAGTTGACCCAAATACCAAAACACCATAAAGTTCATCCTGTACCCAAATGGGTGTACCAATAAACGATTCCAAAGTGTAGTTCCCCAAATGGAGGGGTTTGTGTTGTCTAGACCCTTGATTGGGTTGTTCATGGGTTATGGTTTTTTCCCTGCGAATCACCCAATCTAAATAAGTATCTTGAAAGTCGAGTTTCGAGCATCGACTGATACCGTCCAGGGTGGATTCCACAGCATCAATCACATACAGATCCTCTTCTATGTGACCGATCGCGCCAACCGAACATCCTAAAATAGAACATCCCGTTTGCAGATAATCCCGAAACAAAGCTTCAATCGTGCGATAATGGGATGTATCTAAACGGTGGATCTGTTTCAGATGAAAGCTAAAGCGCTCCAGTTTTGCTTCCATCAAATGACGATATTCAATTTCTTCTTGTAGACGTAAATTCTGAGTGAGCAGTTTTTGTCGGGTTTGAGAGGCTCTGACATGATAGTCAATCCGGGCAAGCACCTCAGACTTTAGAAAAGGCTTAGTCACATAATCAACCGCTCCGACTTCAAAGGCTCTCACCTTATCGATTTCTTCTCCTAGGGCACTAATAAAAATAATCGGGATATCCTGGGTTACGGGATCGGCTTTCAGCAAGGAGCAAACTTGATAACCATTAAGTTCTGGCATTAGAATGTCAAGTAAAATTAAGTCAGGGGGTATTGCTTTAGCACCCGATATTGCCAATGCACCTGTGACTGCCGATCGCACCTTATAGCCCTCTTGAGAGAGCATCTTAGCAAACAAATGCAAGTTGGCTGGGATATCATCAACCACAAGGATATTGGGTTTAACTGAGATAGGTTCCTGCTTAATCATCAGCGATCGGTCAGACAATGAATGCCAAAGGGGAACTTGGTTTGAGAGACAGAAACAGAGCGATTGTGAATCTAAAGTTATTTTTGATTCATAACATATCTGTGATTGCCCTCTATTGTAAGTCTCTATGGATATTTTTGCCATAAATTCAGTTGATCCTAGAAGACAAAATAAGAATCCCCCTATAGACGTTCAGAAGTTTCGTTGTTTTTAAAAATTAATCGAGTGCTAAATTTATGACCTCTAATCGAGTTATCCTCTGTGTCGATGATAACCCCATTATTTTAGATAGCTTAAAGCGACAACTGAAAGCATGGTTGACCTACGGTTATTTTATCGAGCAAGCTGAAAGCGGAATGGAAGCTCTAGAAATTGCTGAAGATTGTTTGTTGGATCAAATGGATATTGCTTTAATTATTTCCGATCATATGATGCCGGAAATGTCGGGTGATGAGCTATTAATTAGAATCCATGATTTATCTCCAAAAACATTGAAAATATTATTAACGGGTCAAGCTAGTGCCGATGTTGTGGGACGAGTGGTTAATTATGCTAAATTATATCGATATATTGCCAAACCTTGGGATGAGGAAGATCTGAAGTTGACGGTCCTTGAGGCATTACGAAGTTATGACCAAGATCAAAAATTAGCCCAGCAAAACCAAACCTTACAACTGATCAATACAGAACTCAGGGAACTGAATCAGGATTTGGAGAAAAAAGTTTATCAAAGAACCCAAGAGTTGGAACTGGCAAAACAAGCCGCAGAATTAGCGAATCGGGCTAAAAGTGAGTTTTTGGCTAATATGAGTCATGAGCTGAGATCGCCTTTAAATGTGATTTTAGGCTTTTGTCAATTAATGGGCCGTTCTCCTGTTTTACCAACAGAACATCAAGAGAATGTTCGGATTATGAATCGGAGTGGCCAACATTTGTTGACTTTAATTAATAATGTTTTAGACTTATCTAAAATCGAATCAGGGAGAGTTACTTTAGATGAGGGCTGTTTTGATTTTAGGAGGATGATTGACGATCTGGAGGATATGTTTAAGCTCAAAGCAGAACAAAAAAATATAGAATTAATTTTTGTCATCGATCGAGAAGTTCCAGACTACATTTGTGCAGACCAAGTCAAATTGCGCCAGGTCTTGATTAATTTGCTCAATAATGGAATTAAATTCACCCAAAAAGGGCAAGTCTTTCTCCGTGTTTTAGCGATCGAGAATGAAGAATTAAACCTCTCAAAAAAAGTGGCTCTGCAAGTGGAAGTAGAAGATACTGGTCCTGGAATAGCTCCAGAAGATCGGCAAAAGTTATTTGAGGCATTTGTGCAAAGTGAAACGGGAAAAGTGTCTCAAGAAGGAACGGGTTTAGGCTTGACTATTGCCCAAAAATTTGTTCGGCTGATGAACTCCACAATCACTCTTAAAAGTCAAGTGGGTTATGGGAGTAAATTTCAGTTTACGATTGAAGTCTGTACGGTTGATGCAAATGAAGTCGTCCCGAGCAGTGGAAGTCGTCGAGTAGTGGGTTTAGCACCAGAACAGTCTGTGTACCGAATTTTGATTGTGGACGATCAGTGGGAAAATCGGCAACTTTTATTACAAATTTTAGAACCGATCGGTTTTGAAGCAAAAATGGCAGAAAATGGACGAGAGGCGATCGCCATTTGGGAAAGTTGGAAACCCCACTTAATTTGGATGGATATCCGGATGCCAGTAATGAATGGAGATCAAGTGACTGAGTATATTAGAGCGAATACACCAGCAACCGATCGATCTCCCATCATTATTGCCTTAACTGCAAGTATTTTAGAGGACGAACTCGAGCGTATAGTCAGGGTAGGGTGTAATGATTGTGTGCGGAAACCCTTCACAGAAGCTCTGATCTTTGAAAAGATTGCCCAATATCTAGATGTACGTTATATTTATGATTATCATTTAGAACAGCCAAGGGAAAAATTAATCACTACTTCTCTATCCCCATTTATTCTCACAGCCCATAGCCTAAATGTTATGCCCAATCAGTGGCTAAAGGCATTATATCAGGCAGCAGATGCCATTGATGACGATCGGCTTTTACAGTTGATTGACCAAATTCCTGAGCAGCATTTTGCTTTAGCTAACGCCCTAACTGATTTAGTAAAAACCTTTCGCTGCGATCAAATCTTAAGTTTGATTGAGGAGAGCGATATTGATATTCTTGATTAAGATGAGGAGCTAGTTTGTAAAAACTGTGGATACTTACAAAGGGAATATTTTAATTGTTGACGATCAACTGGAAAATCTCCAGGTCTTATCTAAAACGTTGTCTGAGGCTGGATATAAAGTTAAAGGAGCGGTGAAAGGAGAAATGGCTCTCAGAGCTTCGCGATCGGGAAATCTGGATTTAATCCTTTTAGATATTAAATTACCAGATATGAATGGTTATGAAATTTGTCAGGAGCTAAAAAAAGACGAACAGACTCAGAATATTCCCATTGTCTTTCTCAGTGCGTTAGATGAAGTTTTAGATAAAGTCAGGGCGTTTCAAGTTGGAGGCGTAGATTATATTACTAAACCGTTTCAGGTGGAAGAAGTTTTAGCTCGCATTGAACATCAATTAACGATTCGACGATTGCAAAACCAGCTAGAAGCGCAAAATAAAACTCTGCAACAGGAAATTCAAGAACGTAAGAAAGCTGAAGAAGAGGCCGCAGCAGCGTCTAAGGCTAAAAGTCAATTTTTAGCGAATATGAGCCATGAACTCAGAACCCCTTTAAACTCTATTTTAGGGTTTACTCAAGTGATGCTTCGGGATTACCAAACTAATGATGAACAGCGAGAATATTTAGAAATCATTAATCGAAGTGGCGAACATTTATTAGATTTGATTGATGATATTCTTGATTTATCAAAAATTGAAGCAGGAATTATTCATTTAAATGAAAAAGACTTGGACATCTACTATTTATTAGATGGCTTAGAGGATTTATTTGAAATCAAAGCAGAATCTAAAAATATCCATCTAGAATTTAATGTTGATCCTCAAGTTCCACAATACATCAAATCAGATGAGCAAAAGCTACGGAGTTGCTTGATTAATTTGATCGGCAATGCAATTAAGTTCACAGAACTCGGTCAGGTGAAACTGAGTGTAACGCTCCAACAAAACAGGAGTCATAATGGGAATATTGAATTTATTGAATTTAAAGTGAGTGATACAGGCCCAGGAATTATCCAGGAAGAACAACAGGATCTATTTAAGGCTTTTGTGCAAACGTCAACCGGGATAAGTTCTGCTCAAGGAACGGGTTTAGGTTTATCGATTACCGATAAGTTTGTGCGTTTAATGGGAGGAGAAATTTCCGTTAGCAGTGAAGTAGGAAAAGGAACAGTATTTGTGTTTGATATTCCCCTAAAATTAGGCCATCAATCTTTACCTAATTTCAGGGAAAGGGATACTCGCCAAGTCGTAGAGTTAACTCCTAATCAAAAGATGTACCGTGTTTTAGTCGTTGATGATACCCCAGAAAATCGCAAGCTGCTGGTCAAGTTACTTTCCCCTGTAGGTTTTGAAGTAATTGAAGGGACGAATGGTCAAGAAGCGATCGCTCTTTGGCAGAGCTGTAAACCTGACTTGATTTTCATGGATACTCGGATGCCTGTGGTTGATGGCTTAGAAGCGACTCGCATTATTCGGGAGCAAGAACAGCAGCAGGGTCTAAAGTCAACAGTGATTATTGCCTTAACTGCTAGTGCTTTTGAAGAAAGGCGTACAGAAATTATACAGGCTGGTTCCGATAATTTTATTTGTAAACCCTTTAAGAGTCAGGTGATTTTTAATAGTTTATCTCGTTATTTAGAGGCTTCTTACATTTATGAAACGATGCCAAAATCTAAAAGGAAGCTTAAAAAACATCGGGTACGCAGCGATCGCTTCTGGGGAGAACAGTTTACTCAAATGTCACCAACCTGGGTACAGACTCTCTATTCTACTGCTAGAGAAGTGAATGAAGAACAAGTTGAATTCTTGATCCAATCAATTGCCCCGACTCACCCAGCCCTATCTGAAGCACTGACTGCTTTATTTGATAACTTTCGCTTAGATATTATTATGCAAGTAACCCAGGATTATTTGCAGCGATCGCCCTAACCTATTGACGATCCATAATGCCTCGTCTCGGAAGTGGTGACGAAAGAATAATAGAAGTCGAAGTTTGTCCAAACTCACTCAGTTGATTGATTATCTCCTCTAAGTGCCCCATTGAAGATACCGTCACTTCCATAAAGAAAGAGAAGTTACCCGTGACATGGTGACACGATCGCACTTCTGGCAACATTTCAATCAGGGCTAAGATCTGCGGATACTTCTGAGGAGTCGTGGTGAGGGCAATAATAGCAGCAATAGCATAGCCCACTTTTTCCGGGTTGACCTGGGCTTGATATCCTATAATGATACCCGCTTCTTCCATTCGTTTTACCCGTTCGGCGATCGCTGGAGCAGACAACCCCACCTTTCTCCCTAACTCCGCCAACGATATTCTTGCCTCCTCTTGCAAGATCTCCAGAATCCGCCATCCGGTTCGATCGAGCAGTTTTTCAGAATCAAAAGTCATTACTCAATTTTACCTTATAATTCTCCAAAAATCGCTTCATTTTCCTTCAAATCTCTATTCAATTCCGCTTTAGACTTAGTTATTCTAAAACACAGTAGGAGCAACCCATTTCCCATTCCCTATTCCCCAGCGCATAGCACAATAATTCCCCATGGAACTTTCAGTCATTCTCAAAGGATTAATCATCGGTTTATCCATTGCCGCACCCGTTGGCCCTATTGGCATTTTATGCATTCGTCGCACCTTAAGCCAAGGCAGAATCGCCGGATTAGTCTCCGGTTTAGGGGCAGCCACTGCCGATGGTTTCTATGGCTGTATTGCCGGATTTGGATTAACCTTCATCTCCAATCTTTTCATCGAACATCAAATCGCATTACGCCTCATTGGTGGACTTTTCCTCTGTTATTTAGGTATCCAAACTTTTCGCTCGTCTCCCAGTAAAGAAGAAGCTAAAATTGACGGTAAAAACCTATGGCGAGCTTATATTTCTACCCTCTTTCTAACCTTAACCAATCCCTTAACTATTCTCTCTTTTGCCGCTATCTTTGCCGGATTCGGAGCTGGAAATACTAACGGACACTATGGGTTAGCTCTTATCCTCGTTCTGAGTGTATTTTCTGGGTCAGCTCTGTGGTGGTTCGTCCTGGTTACCGCCGTTGGCTTCATGAAAAATAAAATTACCCCTCATCGCTTGCGCTGGATTAACCGTATTTCTGGAGTCATTTTATCCGGATTTGGCTTAATTGCTCTTCAGGTTAGTATAGTCGAGTTATACATGAAGTAGAAAATATGAATGTCCTTAACCGTCGCCTGGGACTAGAACAGGAATTTTTTCTGATACAGGAAGAAGGAATAGGGACTGAGGTTGAAAGGCGATCGCGGCTGGCATCTTTCCTGTAACTCTTCCAGGGTAATATAAAATGGTGGCGAGATAGCCCTGTGAGGCACAATGATGGTTGTCCAAGCTTCCCCTCAATCTAAACCCCTATGGGTCCAACTTCCCCAAGAATTGACGCTGCATGTGACACCGGAGCAGTTTGCCATGCTGGCTGCGGCCAATCGCGAACTTCGACTGGAGAGAACTACAACAGGAGAATTGATCGTGACCCCACCAACGGGTAGTGAAACGGGCAATCGCAACTTGAAACTCAGTTACTTCCTCGCCCGGTGGATTGAAGAAGAAGGGGGTCATGGTTTGGCTTTTGATTCTTCAAGTGGGTTTGAACTGCCGAATGGGGCGAACCGTTCTCCTGATGCTTCATGGGTACGTCAAGAGCGTTGGGATGCTCTCACCCCAAAGCAACGCAAGGGTTTTGCGCCCCTATGTCCGGACTTTGTGGTTGAATTGCGATCGGAAACTGACACTCTCAAGGAACTGCGGGCAAAGATGCAGGAATATTTGCAGAATGGGGCGCAGTTGGGCTGGTTAATTGACCCGAAAAATAAGCGGGTGGAAATTTATCGTCTAGGTCAAGCTGTTGAGGTGTTAGAGAATCCGAACCAGCTATCAGGAGAGCAGGTTTTGCCGGGGTTTACACTGACGCTGAAGCGGGTTTGGGCATGAAGAAAGTATTCTTTTACCGGGCAAACCCAACATTTCGTCAGAGGAAGAGTGCGGATACGAAATAGAACTGGGACGGGCGATTGAGTGATAAAATAGGGAGATACTCTGCTTTGGTCAGTGGGTTATGACAACAACGAAAGAAACTGTCCGCTCTCTCCTTGAGAGACTCCCAGATGATTGCTCTTTTGAAGAAATCCAATACCATCTTTACGTTCTTGCCAAAGTTCGGCAAGGTTTGGAAGCAGCAGATACTGAAGGAACAATCTCTCAAGCAGATGCAGAAAAACGTTTGAGTCAATGGCTGTAGTAAACTGGTCTTCAAAAGCATTGGATGATGTGGATGCGATCGCTGCATATATTGCTCGTGACTCTACTGCGTATGCTTCTGCTGTCGTCCAAGAAATTATTGACGTTACCCGAAATTTGCAGCAATTTCCTCTGAAATCCTGTCGGATTGCCCAGATTGATGACACGCCCTAATTCATAGACTTAACTCAGCACGCTTTTACCAAGCTTGCATAATCCAGCCATAACGCTCAGCCCTAATAGAGAGATGAAACTGCTAGGTTCAGGAACCGACGTTGGTGCCTTGGGGTCACCATTGACCTCTGCTTGCATGAAAAATGCTGTGAGTTCAACCTCATCCACAGGAAGTGCAGCCGGGTCACCCGTGTTGGTGTTGTTCACGTAAGCGATAAGCTGATTAACACCTCCATAAATAAAGTTTTCGCTCGTCACTAAAGGGTCGCCCTTTAGCCAATTGCTACTGCCTGTGAATTCAAAATCAACCGGACCACGACCATCACCAAAATCATGGACACCTGAGCCGACGCTGCCGAAGATGACAGCGTTGGCTCCAGGAATAACGGTTCCATTCAGACTCAGGACAACACGATCGTCAACGCCAATATCAAAGATGGAGAGCGATACATTCTCAACGTCATCAGGGACAAAGAACTCGAACATTCCTTGCCAAACCCCAGGTGTCCCAAATGGATCGGGCCAAAGGGCATTGCTATCCAACCTTGCAGTCGGTGAAATATACGATGCCCCACCATCGTTAGAAATCTGCCATCCTTCCAGACTTGTACCGGTACCTAAATCAACCATAAACGCTTGTGCTGGAGTTGCCATGCTTGCAACTAACAACGTCGATGCGCCCATGAGTAGAATGTTTCTCATAAAACAAAAATTCAAGAAAAAACTAACTCATCACATAATATACCTCATTCTATCACTCTGGGAAAAGCACCCAAATCCCGCCGCTCATATTGCATTGCCGGAGTCTCTGGCATGAGTTCGTCGGCATAACTCACCGTACTGCCGTGACACGACTAAAATGAGGCAATAGGATAACGATAGCAAACCAATTAAAGCACTGAGATCGGTTATTGATACGGGATATACGGGTGATTTGATGCTGCCAAGGGCGATCTGTTGGGAATTAAACTTTTGAGCAGTTTGGTTATCTCCTAACCCTTCTTTTCTGCTTAGGGTAAAATTTAGGGACAATCTTGCAACCGAGGTTCAGTCTATGGCAGTTCGTCAACCCCGCTATAGCAAAGAAGAGTTTGCTCGGCGTGGCGATGAGATTTATGAGTCTCAGGTGCGTCAACAGGCCGAAGAAGGCAACCAAGGCAAAATTGTGGCGATCGACATCGAAACAGGAGCTTTTGAGATCGCTGACGATCTACTCACAGCATCAAAACAGCTCTCAGCAAGAGTATCAGATGCTCAAACCTGGTTTGTTCGCATTGGACATCCAGCAGTCGATCGTTTTGGGGCACGGAGTTTGAGACCAAAGCAATGATGCAAGGGCGTGTGAATCAGAGTTGTGAAGCAATGTTGGCGATCGCCGTTAGGAATAATCAGACAACGCAAAGGGTAGATGCCGTAATTGATACAGGCTTCTCCGGTTTTTTAACCTTGCCATCAGAGATGATCTCGACATTAGCACTCAGTTGGGAAGGTCGAGATATGGCGACATTAGGCGATGGAACTTTTTGTACTTTTGAAGTTTACCTTGGGCTGGTAATTTGGGACGGGCAATACCGTGAGGTTTATGTCAATGAGTCAGAGACGGTTCCTCTCATTGGAATGCAGCTATTGCGAGGTTATGATTTGCGAATCCAAGCAATCGAGGGTGGTCTAGTGACGATCGAGGCTTTGTCTCTCTAATCGCTATCGGTCATTTCTCCTTTTCCATACTGGATTCTAAAGGAAGCTGGTATTCATGCAAAAGCAATCTGCCACCGCTCATCTTGGTCGTTATGCCGCTCACTCCTTGATGGAGATAAAATGCTAAACTTTACGCTGCGCTTGAAGCGATCGCTCTCACTCCCTTCCCCACTGAATTTTCTTCAAAAGCATGAGTATCAATATATTCACGACAATAGTCATGACGATCGCAACCCAACGTGCGATCGTCATGACTATTGTGATGGTTGAAGTATTTTGGATTGCCCGTCCAGCAGTACCGCGCGGAGATTTGGCAACCATCAAAAACTATTTGATCCAAAAACTGAGTCAGCCAGGTAAGCCGAAACTCGGTAGTGCAGCTCTCATTCTGATTCAAAAGGGTGAAGTTGTTGCAGCCCATGCTTTTGGGATTGCAAATGCCGCCAAAAAAATTCCCGTCCAGATCGATCGCACAATCTACCAAATGGCATCCGTGAGTAAGATGGTGACCGCTTGGGGGATTATGAAGCTCGTAGAAGAAGGACGGATCGCTTTAGATAAGCCTGCTAATCAGTACCTGAAACGCTGGCAATTTCCCGTGAGTCAATATAGCGATAAGGTAACCATTAGACATCTACTCAGTCATACAGGAGGATTAGACGACCTTTTTGGCTACGCTGGTTTTCTGCCCGGTGAATCGATTCAATCCCTTGAAGAGTCGCTGACTTTGACCCAAGATTCTATGTCAGGAAAACCTCGTGGTGTGACAGTTGCTAGAGAGCCTGGAAGAAACTGGCTATATTCTGGCGGTGGTTACACCGTCTTGCAATTATTGATTGAGGACGTCACGCAAGAGTCTTTTTCGGACTATATGAAAAAGGCTATTTTAGAACCTTTGGGTATGAGAGAATCAAGTTTTGACTGGGAGGCGATCGCTGCTTCTGGTCGTACAGATCGGCTAGCAACCAGCTTCGATGAAAAACTTCAACCGAGTCCTCATCGTCGATACACAGCTACAGCAGCGGCATCTCTTTACGCAACGCCTCAAGATATGGCTCGCTTCGTTCAAGCTTATAGCCGAACGAACTTAGTTCTAAAACAAGAAACACTAAAGCAAATGATCAACCCTCAGCCAGGGGCACATCAGGATTGGGGTTTAGGACATACTTTGTATGTTGCTAATGGTGCTGATGAATATACTGTAGGTCATGATGGGGGGAATTTGCCGGCGTTAGGGCATACGGTGCGGGTCAATCCTGCTACAGGCAATGGTATCGTTCTCCTCATTTCAGGAAACTTAGAGTTGGCAAGCCAGTTAGGAGATGACTGGGTTTACTGGGAAACCGGGAAGCTACCGATGAATGCAAAGTGGCGAATTTTGGGCAGCCGTTTAGTGCCAGCGCTTGTTGGAATTGGGTTAGGGGCGCTGGCGATCGCAACTTGGTCTGTTCAGTAATGGTTTGCTAATGAGGTGAGGAAATCAGTAAGATAGGAGTAGTGTAGGAGTGCTTTGAACAAACTGTATCAATATAAGTATAGAGCTACCTCCAGATTTAGAAGATGAACTATCCACTGAGGCATCTCAACTCAAGTTGCCTTTAGTAGAGTATATTTTGCGCGTCCTCTCATTTCGCCCTTTCCTTCAAAATCCTCCTAAAACCGGTGTAGAACTCGTGGCTTACTGGGAAAGCATCGGGGTGGTTGGTTCCCGATCTGATGTCATTGATAGTCAGGAACACGCGCGTAGGTTGCGTAACCAGACAGAAAACCGAGAGCGGGCTTAGGTAGCGAATGTATTTAGTTGATACAGATGTCATGATTGACATCCAGCGAGGTTACGCGCCTGCGCTTGCGTGATTCGCCTCTGTCTCAGAACTGCCAAGCATTCCTGGGTTTGTTGTCATGGAACTGATTCACGATGCTCAGAACAAGCAACAGGTTCGTAAAGCTTTACAGATGGTGGCTCCGTTGCAAATTATTTGGCCTACTGAAACCGATTGCGCTCGTGCTTTGTCTGATTTCACAGCCTATTATCTGTCTCATAAGGTCGGCCTAATTGATGCATTGATTGCCGCTTGTGCCGTTGGCCGAAATGCTACTCTCTGTACTTTCAACGTAAAGCACTATCGAGTCATTCCTGGCTTAAACGTTGATCAGCCATATAGTCGTTGAAGCCGCCTAACATTACGTTGGTGCGGACGCAATAGAGATTATCGGTTAGAGTTAAGGTTGTAAGGGTCGATCGCACTTTATGGGGAGTCACTCAGCATTCAAAGGTCAACCCTGATCGCCCACAAAATTAGGGGTATTGGCATCAGCACGGATGAGGAGATCGTAATCAACATCATGGATTCCATTGAGTCTTGCCTTTAGCGATTTGTTGGATGGCGCAACCAGCGTTTTAATTCAATCATGCTAGGTAGGGTTATCCCTACCTTCATAGTAGTTCTTAGGTACTAACCTAAAGATAAACTAGATCGTTGTGTAGTGTTACTAAACTCAGAAAAAAACTACACATAGAATGAGACACCTGGAGTAAGCTTTACATGCACGCCTATGCAACAAACGCTTCTGAGCGAAAATCGACTCCAATTTGGCTGGCGTTCTTTGCTATAGTGGCTTCTTTAATTTTGAGTTCTGGGTTGCAGTTGACGAAATTGCAAGCTCCTTGGTGGCTTGACTCGCCATCAGTCATGGGGTTTTACGGCCTAATTTATCAGTGGTTTGATAAATATCTGTGGTGTCAACAATTTAAATTCATATCCTTCTCATCGATCCCAAATCTTCAAGGTACTTGGGTAGGTGTTATTCACTCATCTTATAGTGGTGAAACTAATGTTCCAGATACAACAACCGATATCCCAGATGTGATTTTGTATGTTCGGCAAACCTGGACACAGTTAAACGTGCGTTTGACTACTCAAAATTCCAGTTCGTATTCTATTATGGGAACAGTCAATACACATAAATCTTCAGAGCCTTGTTTGAAGTATGAGTATATGAATGAACCATCTGCTCTAAGCATCGATACTATGAATGCTCATCGAGGTACGGCTAATTTACAGCTATCTCCAGACGGTCAGGAATTGGCTGGAGATTACTTCACTGGTCGTGGGAGGCAGAATATCGGAAAAATGGAATTCAAGCGTGTCTCTCGTGAGTATTTGACACGAGTAGAGGCTTTAAGAAGAGTAACTCAGTAATTTTGATGACGATTCTAATCTTATGGCTATATCTCAATCCCAACTTCAAACTTGGTCTCATCAAGGAGCAACTGTATCGGCGAAAAAAACTCATGAGTCTATTAGACATGCCCTACAAAGTTATCAGTGGACTTTAGATATCTATTACACCACCTACTTGCAAGGATCATATAGGAATTCAACCAATATTTATGGTGATAGTGATGTAGATCTTGTAGTAGAACTCACTTCTAGTGTTTACTCAAATTTAACCACAGAAGAGAAATCGAAGTTGGGAATGTTCCCTGTTGGCTATACTTGGTTTGACTTTCAAAAGGATGTAATTTCTGCATTATCCAGATATTATGGTTCTCAATATATTGATACATCAGGTAGTAAGTCAATCAAGTTGCTACCTCATAGTGGGCGGATCAAAGCAGATATTGTTGTGTCGGCAACTTATGAGCATTATGAGAAGATGCAATTAGTCGCAGAAGGTATGACATTTTGGACAAGACCTGGAGAGCAACAAATTTGCAACTTCCCAAAACGCCATTATGATAATGGTGCAAATAAGAACTCCAAGGAACAGACTGGTGGGTGGTATAAGCCTACAGTTCGAGTTTTCAAGAATGCTAGAAATTGTATAAATGCAGGTTTGCATGTTCCAAAGCAATTTCCCTCTTATTTTATTGAGTGTCTTTTATACAATGTCCCAAACCATAAGTTTAGCGGTAGTTTTCAATCGACATTTGAAAATTCACTTAATTGGCTAAGTACCAAGTTAAAGAAGGGTGATTGCCAAGATTTTGTATGCCAAAACGAAATGAGTTATCTATTTGGAAATTCACCAGTTCAATGGAATCCTGATGATGCTCGTGATTATGTACAGAGGTTGATAAACCTTTGAAATACTTAAGTTGATTGGTTCAGAGGATGACAACAGGCTTGAATCTAAGACTAAGCTTGATTATGAGCATTTTAACATGGCGAAAAAATCTCAACGATTTTTCGGGCAAGTAACCCTCTAACCTGATGTTATCGTTATGTGATCTCCACATTTGAGCTGCCTTGTCACCCCTTGAGTAGTCCATTCAGTCTTGGCTTAAGATAGAATTACAGAAAGTAGAATGATAATCATCATCACAAGTGAATTGAACGAGATTAGAAAGTGATGTGTAATTGGAAGACGGCCCCCTCAAATGGAACGGTAGACCAGGTAGATATTGCCATAATTGGTGCGGGCCCCCAGGCGTTAACATTAGTGACGCATCTGCTGCAAAAGAAGGAGTCCATGCGCAACCGCTTTGTGGTACTCGATCCAGCGGGGGATTGGCTACAGCAATGGCAACACCAGTTTGCTGCCTACAATATTCCCCACCTGCGATCGCCGGTAGTCCATCATCCCGACCCCAATCCCCATGCCCTGCGAACCTTTGCTGAATCCCGTTCATCGGAACTCTTTGCTCCCTACGACCTACCGGGAACCCAACTCTTCCATGACTTTTGTCAAGAAGTGATTCGGCGCTGGGAATTACACGAGCGAGTCATTCCAGCTCGGGTACAGCGGATCGAACTGTTTCGTCAGCAAGGATGGCAGCGGTTTCGATTGGAACTCGCCGACGGTGGAGTGCTGACAGCCAAGCGGGTTGTGTTGGCGATCGCCGGCGGTCAAGCCAATATTCCTGCATGGGTACAAGCCTTGCCCTCAACCCCCCCAAAAAATCGCCTCCTGCACTCCAATCAGGTCGATCTGCGCGATTGGCCGCAGTTAACCGGAGAAACGATTTTAATTGTCGGCAGTGGGCTGACGAGCGGACACCTAGCATTGGGGGCGATCGCTCGGGGCGCAAAGGAGATCGTGATGGCGCGGCGCACCTTTTACGAGAAACTCTTCGATGCCGAACCGGGATGGCTCGGCCCCAAATACCTCAAAGGGTTTCACGCCGAACCGGATTGGGAAACGCGCTGGCGGATGATTCAAACTGCCCGTAATGGAGGTTCCCTAACCCCAGCCGTTCTCACCCAATTGCGACGCAAAGAACGACAGGGCAAGCTCTCGTTTTACGAGCAGTGCGAAGTTCAGTCCGCCACGTGGCAAGAGAATGCCTGGAGAGTAACCTGCAACCATCCGGGTATTCATCACTGCATTGCCCAACAAGCGATCGACCGCATTTGGCTGGCAACGGGTAGTACGCTAGATGTGGATCGCTGGCCCCTATTAGCCAATATACGGGCGACTCACCCCTTACCCCTGGTTAATGGCTTACCCGTGTTAGATGCTCGGCTTCGCTGGGCAGGACGCAATCTTTTCATTATGGGGGGAGCCGCAGCATTGCAATTGGGGCCGGTGGCTCGCAACTTATTTGGGGCTAGGCTGGCGAGTCACCGCATTGTCCCAGCATTGATCAAGGACTTTAGTGGGCGATCGTACTCCGCAGTATAACTGTGTTGGTGCAGAGTGATTGCTGGGAGTTCAAGGTTATCGTTACTGCACTGGGACTATTTAGGCTGCTTGGGGGTTATTGTCAAGGTAAAATAAATAGGGTATATTACTCAGGCTCGGTTCTAGCGCCTGATACCCGCTAGAGGTAACGGGGAAAGTCCGGTGTAAATCCGGCGCTGTCCCGCAACTGTGAGGAGAGACGCAACTCTTTAAGTCAGAATGCCCGCCGAGGTGTAAACCCATCACATAAACATCTGCGAGGTACAGATGATGAAGACTTCAAATTTTTGCGATCAGCTTTTTGTCAAACATTTAAGGTTGTAGCGTTCTAAGTTGAACGTCAGGTTGATATTCAATCAAGCTATCTGAGTAAAGGTAGCCAAGTTTTGTGCTGGCGATCGCATCTAGTACCCTCACTATATCTAACTATGGGCTGTTTACCAATCAGAAGACAGCTAGTTTTTAGGTTGACTTACAGAATTTTAGGAAGCGATAACTGATGACCATTCAAGCTACAACGCTGGGGTATCCCCGCATTGATAAAAATCGTGAAGTTAAAAAGGCATTAGGAGCCTTTTGGAGCTGCCGGGAAGAAGTGATTCCGGCTCTGAAAAACAAGGTGGCTGCCGCAAAATTTATTCGGGAGGAGAGCCATGAGACTCAGGAATGATATATGGCAGGGCGATTGCGGCTACTGGCAAGACCTATTTATTCGGGAAAACCTGTTACCCTTAGGACATGCAGCATGGCAGGGGTTTATCACTGAGGGACGGGGCATGGTAGCTTGCGATGTGGCCGCGATCGATACTGGATCTGTAGATTATAACAGTGACATAGTTGAGCATACTGTCCGGTTTGTTCCCCTGTTGCATGTCTCAGCCTATTTGCAAACGCTCCATCTAAAAACAACAGTTATTGAACGGCTGCTTGATACGGTTCAAACCTATGATCCCGTTCAAGAAATTCTGTTGTTGATTGATGAAGACGGACAGGCAGATATTAACCTACTGCGAAACCTCAAAGTTGCTCCAGTTGATTGTTACCAACAGGTGCAACGGCGTTGGGTAGAGTTCCAACTCGATCAATCCCCTGGAGATTTGTATGAACAAAAATACTGAATAGATCCCAATACCGGCTCATCCCTTTTTTAAATATCAATTTTCCCGTCAACTAAAACCACCGAAATATGCTCAGAAAAGCTAATTTTGTCTTGACTCCATACATCAACAGCAGCAACCTGCGGGCAACTTACCAAATTCTTAATACCGTTGTGCCTTATGTTCTCTTATGGATTTTAGCCATACAGGCTCAATCAATTTCTCTATGGCTATTGCCCCCAATCATTGTACTCCTAGTTCTCTTTTCACTGCGCTGTTTTTCCTTGATGCATGATTGTGGACACAATTCTCTCTTTCGGTCAAAATCAGCGAACCGTATTATTGGGTTCCTGCTGGGTGCGATCAATGCGATTCCCCAATATGGCTGGTCAAGAGATCATGCCTACCATCACAAAACCAATGGCGACTGGGAGCGATATCGAGGCGTTGCCGATTTCTTGTCCACCGAGGAGTTTTCTCAGCTCGATCCTTTCCATCAAAAACTATATGAAGTCCTCCGACATCCACTTATGGCGATTCCCGGCGGCTTCTTCTATCTTGTCATCAAGCCTAGGCTGATTTTGAGCCTAGGAGTTTATGATTTAATCCATCATATATTTACTGATTTAAAGCAGGGTTCGGAGTTTAAATTAGCGCAAATGATTTCTGCCCACCAGTCCAAATACTGGCAGTCATCTACTGAATTTTGGGATCTCCTGCTCAACAACATCTTTGTGGTCAGTAGCTGGATTATTTTAAGCTCTTTATGGGGATTTGAATTGTTTTGGAGTATTTACTCTATGGTCATCAGTTGTTCTGCCACGATCTTTATCTGGATCTTTTTTGTCCAGCACATTTTTGAAGGTGCTTACGCTCATAAAACGGAAGGCTGGGACTATATTTCAGGTGCAGTTAAGGGCAGCAGTTATTTAAAATTACCAGCTATTCTCAGATGGTTTAGTGCAGACATTGGCTATCACAATATTCATCATCTTTCCGAAAGAATTCCCAATTACCATCTCGCCGCTTGTCATCGTGAAAATAGTCATCTGCTTTCGGATGTCAAGATTCTCCGAATCACAGATTTATTTGACTGTGCCCAATTCATTTTGTGGGACGCAGATTCAAATCGTTTAGTTTCGGTTGCATCCTTTCGTCAAGCTGCGGAGGCTAGGGCAAACTTTATAGCGCTTCGCGCTAGGGAATAGGGAATAGGGAATAGGGTTGTGGTACATGGCTTTGAGCCTTTAAGGCTGTACACCATAACAGCGTGAAGCGCTATAGCCCTCTTCTGTCACTCTCCGGTTTCTTCTATTATTAATAATTTCCAGAGCTAAGGTATACTCAGTGATACAGGGTGTGGCGATCTCATTTTTGCCCATATGCATACTCTTGGGAATTGATATGCAGAAAAAATGGCGCGA